>JANLRX010000016.1:0-2015 GCA_031362025.1 Chloroflexota bacterium | reverse complement strand
CGCTTGGTGCGAGCTTCGAGGGCCGCACGCATGCTCTCACGCACGTTAGGCACGAAGAACGGTGCGGGGGCTGAGTTCTCGATGCGGGAGAGCGGGTCGTCCGCGGGTTCGGGGCTTGGAGTGCGCTGGAGCGACTTGCCGCCAACGGGCGCCTCCGGGATGGCGGAGCCGGTGTTGAACCAGGCCTGGTTGGAGGTGTTTTCGAGGAGGCGGCGGACGAGGTAGGCCATGCCGGGGATGACTTCGCCAACGGGGAGGTAGACGCGCGTGCGGAAGCCCATGTCCGCGACGGCGCTGCGCAGGCCCTCCGCCATCCCAAAGAGCATCTGGAACTCGATGTCGCGATCGGCGAGGCCGGCGTTGCGGGACTTCACGACGGCCTGGGCGACGGAATACGGGTTGTGGGTGCCGAAGGCGGGGCGCAGATGCGGCCATCCGTCGAGGAGAGCGTCGGTGCAGCGGTCGTAGGACTCGTCGGTGTCGGCCTTGTCGGTGAAGACGGGGACGGGCCAACTGTTCTGGTCGGCGACAATCTGCTCTTCGTCCCAGTACGCGCCTTTGACGAGCCGCACGGAGAACGGAGCGCCGCGACGCTCGGCGAGATCACGAAGGCGCATAACGTCGAGTTCGGCGTCGCGGAGGTAGGCCTGGACGACGATGCCGATGTGGGGGTAGTCGCGGAACTCGGGATCGAGGAGGGCCTCGGCGAAGGCGGTGTGGGCGAGGTCCTTGTACCGGTACTGCTCCATGTCGAGGTTCACGAAGGCATCGCACTCGACTGCGGTACGCAAGAGCGGGCGGAGACGGAGCATCGCCGTCTCGGCGACCCACTCGGGCGCGGCGGGTTCCATGTGCGGGGTGAGGGCGGAGAGCTTGATCGAGATGTTTACCGGCGGTACGCCCTGCCAGCGTTCGCCGTGGGGAGCGATCTCCCCGCTGGCGGCGGAGAGTGCGCGGATGAGGGCGACGTAGCGTTCGAGGTAGGCGTTGGCTTCGACCTCGGAGAGGGTTTCTTCGCCGAGGAGGTCGACGGTGGTAGCGACGCCGTCCTTGCCGAGGTCGCGGAGGTTAGGGATCGCCTGCTCGGGGGTGCCGCCGGCGATGAAACGGTCGGCCATCGCGAAGACGCCCTGGCGGACGACCTGGGAGAGGACCGGGCGGAAGACGGCGGTGCCTGCGAGTTCGGAGGCGGGTCCGACGAGCGGGCGGTGGGTGTCGCGGAAGTATTGGCGGACGTGATCGGCGATGGCTTTGGCGTCACGGAGGGCGGGGAGGACGTCGACGAAGCGGAGGAGCTTGACGCGGAAGTCGGGGTCGCCGGTGGCCCAGTCGAGGAGGCGCTGCTGGAACCAGGCAGGCGTCATGAGGAGCGGCGGGTGCCCGCGCACGGCGGTGAGCAGGCGTTCTTCCAGCTCCCGGACGTCCCGTTCGGCCGCGACATCGAGTGCCATTGTTCTACGGACATTGTAGTCCCGGTGGTGCAATGAACGCCGTGGGGCGCAGCATGCTGCGCCCCTACGACGTTCGCGCTATGCTTCCTTGCATGAAGTACAAGACGCTGAAGGTGGAGCGCGACGGCGGGTTGATGACGGTGCGGTTCAACCGGCCGGAGAAGCGGAACGCGATCAACCACGAGATGCACGCGGAGCTCGGGGAGTTGTGCCACAAGCTGATCGACGAGACGGAGACGCGCGTGGTCATCTTCACGGGCGAGGGCGCGGGGTTTTCGTCGGGGGCAGACACGAGCGAGTGGCGGGTGTCGGCGTCGGCGGACGAGCTGGCGGTGCGGCACATGTCCGGCGTTGGCAGCCGAACTTCGACGGCGATCGAGAACCTGCCGCAGATCACGATAGCGGCGATCCACGGGTTTGCGATCGGCGGCGGGCTGGTGTTCGCGGTGTGCTGCGACATGCGAGTCGCGGGGAAGGGGACGGTGTTCTCGATTCCGGAGGTGGAACTCGGGTTGCCTCTGGGCTGGAACGCGCTGCCGCGTTTGGCGCGAGAGTTGGGCCATG
>JANLRX010000003.1:0-4240 GCA_031362025.1 Chloroflexota bacterium | reverse complement strand
CAGTTCACATCGCCGTTCGGCGGATTGTAGGGCGTTGCCGACGACCTGGGCGTTGCCTGCGGCGTCGCGGTGACCGTCGGCGTAGCGGTGGGAGTGACAGTCGGCACGGTGCTCTGCGTCGGTGTCACAGTAGCGGTCGTGGTCGGCGTCGGCGTGAGCGGGCCCGGCGTCGGGTTCGTGCCGCCGGTGGGCGTCGGGTTGATGCCCGCCGGTGCATTATCCACCTCGGCGAGCGCGACGGACCACATCCATTGGTACCCGCACTCCGCGACGGCGTGCCCGACGCCAACGGATGTGAACTCGGGGTCGAGGATGCGGCTCGGGTAGAGCGAATCGATCTCCCATGACGGCCAGCGCGCGTCAGCGGTCGCCCCGCCGCCGTGGCTCCACGACGACCACTTGTGCTGATAGCCGGGCTTCACGACCGGGATGGCGGTCGAGCATATCGCACCGTTTGCCTCCGCCGCCGCCTGCGCGTTCGCCATGAGCGTCGGGTCGGTGTAGAGCGGCGGCAACCCATGCTGCACCCGAAACACGTTGAAGTGCCAGATCATCGCGTCGGGCTCCGAACCCGAGGCCTGCGCCCATCGCGGCTCGCTCGGCACGGCCGCCGAAAGCGCGATGACCAGCAGCACGCCAATGACAACTGCGACGCCAAACCGGGTGGTCATGCTGTTAAGACGCTCGAACGGTGTGGGGGATACGATCATCGGTGCAGGTTCCAGTTCAGCGTGCGTCCTGCCACTCCCTCCGCCTCAAGCGTTTCGATCTCCGCGTCCGACAGGCCGAGCAGGTGTCCGAAGACGTAGTGGTTATGCTGCGCGAACGTCGGCGCGGGCAGCCGGATGTGTCCGGGCGTGACGCTCATCCGCCAGTGCGGCCCCTCAACGTCCGAGACGCCGGCCACGGGGTGCGCCACCGTCTCGAAGAAGCCGCGGGCGCGCAGGTGCTCGTCCGCGAAGACGGCGGGCACACTGAGCACGGGCGAGGCTGGGACGCCCACGGCCTGCAGCGCCACCGCCGCGTCTTCCGCGGAGCGATCGCGCGTCCACCTTGCGATCAGCTCGTCGAGCGCGTCCTGGTTGCGGTAGCGTGCCATAACGTCCGCGAATCGCTCATCGTTGGCCAGGACCGGGTGGCCGATCTCGACGCAGAGCGCCGCGAACTGAGCGTCGTTCTCGCAAGCGATGGTCACCCAGGCGTCGTCTCCGGCGCATGCGTACGCCCCATGCGGGGCCATCGAGGAGTGGCGGTTGCCCCGGCGCTCGGGTTCGCGGCCGGTCATCGTGTAGGCGACGATCTCCTCGCCGATCAGTGTCGTCAACGTCTCGCGCTGCGCGACCTCGATGTACTGTCCACGTCCAGTGTGGCGGCGCTCCCAGAGGGCGAGCGCGACGGCGCCGGCGGCAGCGGTGGCCGCGACCGGATCGCCGTAGCTAATGCCGGTCTTCAGCGGTGGCCCGTCCGCGTAACCGGTGAGATGCGAGAGGCCAGAAAGCTGGTCTGCGTTCGTGCCGTACGCCACGTACTCCTTCTCCGGCCCCGTCTTGCCGTGCGCCGGCATCGAGATGAGGCTCACCCGCTCGTTCACGGCGGCGAGCGCTTCGTATCCGAGACCGAGCCCCTCCATCACCTCCGCACGGAAGTTCTCGACAACAACGTCCGACATCTCGACGAGCCGCAGGAACAGCTCCTTGCCGCGGGGCGTCGTGATATCCAGCGAGATGCCGTACTTGTTGCGGTTGTTGTGGTTGAAGTACGGCGACTTCTCCCAGAGCTGCTCGTCGCTGTCCGGAGGTCGGCCCGTGTAGGTCCGGATGAAGTCCCACGCGTTCGGCGCCTCGATCTTGATCACCTCCGCACCCATATCGCCCATCAGGCGCGTGGCGTACGGCCCGGCCCAGGCGATCGTCAGGTCGAGTACGCGTACGTCAGCCAACGGGAGCCGGAACATCAGCCGATCTCCCGTTCGTAGTCGAACACTCGGAATGTGCCTAGCATCCGCTCGCCGATCCGGGCGAAACCGTTGCGCTCGTAGAGGCGCTGGCCTTCGACCTGCTGCTCCGTTGTGTCCAGTATCAGCTTCGTATGTCCGCGCTCCAGGCAATGCTCAATCGCCGTATCGACGAGCGCCTGCCCGACGCCGCGTCCGCGCCACGACGGCGTCACCCGCATCCGCCGGAGCCGACCGGTCGTCGCATCGATCGGCTGGATCGCCGCCATGCCGATGAGCGTGCCATCATCCGTCTCGACCACCCAGAAGGAGCCGTGAGCGAGGTACGTCTCGGCGATGGTCTCGAGGTCGCTCTCGTAACCATGGATATCGATGTACTGCGGCGTGGTCGTAAGCACGCCCTCGCGGTGCAGACGCCAGACGTCGTCGTAGTCACGCGGCTCGTAATTGCGGATACGGACGCCGGTGGGCAAGGCGACCATCATACGACTCCCGCCGCCCGCAGCCGTGCGAGGTGCCCCCGCGTCATGCCCATCTCTTCGCAGTAGAACTCGGCGTTGTGCTCGCCGAGCTGCGGCGCGAGGCCCGCGGACCACTCCGTGTCGGACATCCGGAACGGAGGGCCGGGCAACGTCAGCTCTCCGGCCTCCGGGTCCTCGACCGTGTGAAAGAACTCGCGCGCCGTCAGCTGCGGCGAGGCCAGCAGATCACCCATCGTGTGCGCGAACGAAACAGGTGCCCGCTGCGACGCGACCTTCCGGTACAAGTTCTCAGCCGTGTCGCTGCCTGCCCACTCGTGGATGATCGCCTCGAGCTCGTCGTTGTGGGCGAGTCGGGAAGGGACGTCCCGGAAGCGCGGGTCATCAGCCAGTTCGGGCCTGCCGATCGCCTTCGCGAAGTAGGGCCAGTTGCGCGGCATCACGTGCACGCCGACGTACCCCTCCTTCGCCGGATAGACTCCGACGACGGCGCTCAACATGTTGCCCTTGCGCTTGGAGATGTCCTTGTCGAGGTACGCCACCCACGGCAGGTACAGCTCCAGCGACGCGGCCATGCACTCCTGCATCGAAATGTCGATGTGCTGCGGGATCTCGTACGAGTCCGCGTTCTGGGCCGCGATCCCGCTCGCGGCGAAGGCGTTGAGGCCGGCCTGGCACTCCGCCTTGTACCCGCCGTTGACCAGCGGCTCGCGGTCCGGCTCGCCCGTTAACGACATCTGTCCACCGGACGCGAACGAGGTCAGGTTCGTGGCCTTCCATGCGGCGCGCGGGCCACTCTGCCCATACGGCGTGATCGAGGTGACGATGAGCCGCCGCTTGATGCCCTGTAAATGCGCAAACCCCAGCCCCAGCGAGTCCATCGTCCCCGGCGCGAAGCTCTCGATGATGACGTTAGCCTGCTCCACCATCGCTCGGAAGATGCGCTGTCCCGTCGCCGTGCCCACGGCGAGCGTGATGCTGCGCTTGTTCGTGCCCAGGTACTTCCAGAGCACGCCATCGCCGCGCGGCCAATCGCCGGGAAACGGCCCGTGGCGTCGCACCGGGTTCCCCGCTGGCGGCTCGACGGCGATCACGTCGGCACCGTAGTCCGCGAACAGCTTCGAGGCAAACGCGCCCGCGAAACCGTCCGATAGGTCGAGGACTCGCAGTTCTTCGAGGCCGCTCATCAGAAGTTCGAGTGGCCCTGGCCGCCGTCGACAACGACCGTCGCGCCGGTGACCCACGATGCTCGAGGCGAGCAGAGGAACGTGATGACGTTCGCCACCTCCTCCGCCGTCCCGAAACGGCCCATCGGGATGTTCTCGGCGACGAAGCGGGCTATCGCCTCTGGCTCTTCCTGCTGGCGCTTGTACCAGGATCCGCCGGGCGCGCTGACGGAACCGGGTGCGACGGTATTCACGCGCACGCCGTCCTTCGCGAACTCCACGGCCATCGCCTTTGCGCTGCTGATCAGCGCCGCTTTCATCGCGTTGTACGCAGGCTTCCCACCCGCTTCCCGCCCGTAGATTGACGAGAGGTGCACGATCGCGCCGCCTCCCGCGTCACGGATGTGTGGCGCTGCGAGGCGAGCGAGCCGCACGGCGGGGAGAAACAGCACCTCGAACGATTGTCGCCACGCATCGTCTTCCAGGCCGGCGACCGAAAGGTGCATAGACGTCACCAGCGCATCGAGGCGCCCGAAGCGCTCCATGGTCGCAGCGACCAGGCGCACGCACGGCGCGACATCGGTGAGGTCGCCGGGGATTATGAGGGCCTCGGCGCCGGTCGCTTCGACGGCTTTCGCGGC
>JANLRX010000519.1:0-1895 GCA_031362025.1 Chloroflexota bacterium | reverse complement strand
CACGCTCAACCTCGGCGGGCTCAACACCAAGAAGACGGCCGCGGCGGAGCTGATGGAGATTCTCTTCGACGATGTCCACGCCCTGCGAAGTCGCCTTGAAGATGTTCACCGGACACACCTCATCCAGCTTCTTCGCCAGCTCGACATCCTTCGCGACCGCCGCGTCCACATCGACCCGGATGAACATCCCGTGTGTCGTCTTCGCCTGCGTCATTGGCCGTTCGCCATTCGCCAGTGGAGCGCCGTGTCCGTCATGTGCTGGTACTTCAGCACCTTGCCGTCGCTTCCGAACGTCCACAGGTGCCCCTCGTTCGGGATCACGTAGTGCTTCCCCTTGTTGTCCGCCTCGATATCGACTACCGCAATCACCTTGTCGCCGTCCGCCGCGATCGTGTGCGGGTCGAACTTCGTGAAGTTGAGTACGGACAGCGCCTCGAAGAACGCCGGGACGTTGGCCTTACCGCGCCGCGGCTCCAGCCACGGTGCCGCTGGCGAATCGTAGTCGGCGTCCCATGTCACGTCGTCCGCGAGGTGGCCCAGGATCGCCGGCACATCCCCGCGCCCGAACGCCTCGTACATCGCCTTTACCGTATCAACGTTGCTCATCGTGCCTCGCCTCCTGCTGACAGCTGATAGCTGACTGCTTACTTGCCCAGCCGCTCGCGCACCAGCGCTGGAATATCGCCGATCTCCTCCGCCACCGAGATCCCAGCCTCGCGCAGCCGCAACAGCTTCTCCGCCGCCGTATCAGCCTTACCCTCGACGATTGTCCCCGCGTGCCCGAAACGCATTCCCGGCATCTGGTCCATGAACCGGCCCGCCATGAACGCGATGATCGGCAGCCTCGAGTTGTTCTCCGTCACCCACTTGCTGAGCTGCGCGTCCATCGGCCCGCCCGGCTCGCTATAGATCACGATCGCGTCCGTCTCCGGGTCCGCCTCGAACAGCGGCATCAACTCCGCGTACGTCGATCCGATGATTGGGTCTCCCCCGATCGACACCGCCGTACTCTGCCCGAGCCCCGCCGCCGTCAGCGAGTTCGATATCTCCGTCGTCATCCCGCCACTGCGCGACATAACACCAATTCGCCCCGGCGTGTAAGCCTTGCGAGTGTTGTCCGCCGTCCCGCCGATGCCGCCGACCTTCGTCTTCCCCGGCGTGATCACTCCCAGGCAGTTCGGCCCGATGATCCGCGTTCCGCGCATCTTCGCCAGCTCCACCACCTGCGCGACCTCGTACCGCGGCGTGCGCTCCGTCACGATCACGATCAGCTTTATCCCGTTCTCGATCGCCTCAAACGCCGCGTCCCGCACGAACGGGGCCGGCACCGTGATCACCGAACCGTCCACCCGTTGCTTCGCCGTGATCTCACCGACCGTGTCGTACACCGGCACGCCGTACACGTCGCGGCCGCCGCGTCCCGGCGTCACCCCGCCCACCACCTTCGAACCGTAGTCCAGGCACTCGCGTGTCATGTTGACCGCCTCGCGCCCGGTAATCCCCTGGATGATAAACGTCGTGTTCTCGTCTACAAGAATGCTCATTGCGTGTTCCTCGGTGGCATCGCCAGTCCTTCCACCATCAGCAAGTGTCCCGTCGTAGCGTTCTGCCGCAGGCCAATGATCGCCTGGTATGCGTCGGAGTCGTACCACGCCCGCGCCTGATCCAGCGAGGGGAACTCGCCGACGATCGTCCGCAGGTGCGGGGCCGACCCTTCTCTCACCTCTGCGTCGTTCGCCGCCATGATCCTCCCGTCAAACTCCTTCAGCGTCGAGAAAACCTTTGAAGAGTACTCGTAGTACATATCCAGGTCGTGTACATCGAACTGCGCGATCACGTAGGCAGCCATTACGCGTTCAGCCTCTCAACGGCCTGTCGCGCCGCCTCTGACATCG
>JANLRX010000513.1:0-1871 GCA_031362025.1 Chloroflexota bacterium | reverse complement strand
CACAGGTGCGGTCTGCAACCTCGGTACGATCCCGGCCCACCAGGCGGTCGCGATCTCCGTGGTGGTCACGCTGGACGCCGGGGCGCCTGCGCTCCTGACGAACGTGGCCTGCGTCGCGACGAGCACGACCGAGACCAACCTCTCGAACAACTGCGACGACGAGGAGACCAAGGTGCCGACGCCAACACCGCTAGGCGCCACTTCGACGCCAGTAGGCCCGTCGAACTTCCCGCCCACGGGTGGCTTCCCCGGAGCCACAAGCGCGACCGGCCAGGCAGCGATTGCCGCGGCCGCCGCGATGCTGCTCTTCGGACTCGCGGCCGGAATGGCTGCCCGCCGCAAGATGGTTGAAGTCGAAGCCCGCAACGACTAAGGGCGCTTAACGAAAGAGGGCGGGGCCAAAATGGCTCCGCCCTCTCTTCATTTCCTGCGCCTTCGGTCAGGCCGTCTCACGCTCACTCAACAGTTGGTCCACGTACCGGGCGATGATGTCCGTCTCAAGGTTCACGCTGTCGCCCGGCTTCTTCGACATATGGTTAGTGTGCGCCTGCGTGAACTGGACCAGCGACACCGTAAACGTCTCCGCGTCCTTGGCGATCACCGTCAGCGACGCGCCATCGATCGTGATCGGGCCCTTCACGATCATGTGCCGCAGGATGTCCGGCGGCGCGCTGTATCGGGCTAGGATCGCGTCCGCCTCTGGCGTTAGCGTAACCAGGGCACCGGTCGCCTCCGTCACACCGCGGACGATGTGACCGGAAAGCCGGGTAGTCGGCGTCACTGAGCGTTCGAGGTTTACCGGATCGCCGGGCCGCAGCTCACCGAGGTTCGACCGACGGTACGTCTCGGGCATGCAGTTGAAGGTCATCGAGTCGCCGTCCATCTCGGCGACGGTCAGGTCGACGCCGTTAATGGCGATCGAGTCGCCCAGACCTGTGCCCTCCAGGATGACAACGCATTCGACGACGAGGACTCCGGCTTCGGAGCGACGGACGAACCCGACTTCTTCGATGATCCCGGTGAACATGGTGGATACGAAGGTACAGGGCCGGGCCCAACGGGGCAAGACGGACGGGGCGCTAGGCCTTGACGGTCTGGTGTTCGGCTTCGTCGGACTGCCAGCCGGTCGCTTCGGACGCAGGCAGCGTGTAGTCCTGCTCGATTTCTTCACGCACTCGCTTGCGGCTCTCATCCGCCGAGAGCGAGTCGTCCTTCTCGATCGCTTGCACACGATCAGCCAGCTTGGGGTCCTTGATGAACTCCCGGAACCATGCCGAGTAGTCGCCGCGCTGCAGGTGGTACATCCATGTGTCGTCGTCGACGCCGTCACCCATCTGCGAGAACAGCATCAAGTTCTGGGCCTGGAGCTTCATCTTGCCTTCGCGGCCGGTGAAGTAGAAGCTGCGGTCTGGGCCAAGGTCGCCTTCTGCGTACTTGCGCGTGTGTCGCTTCAGGTGCTCGGTCTCGCGTTCGATCTTGACGCGCTGCGTGACGTTGGCTGTGCTGTCCCAGACGATCGCTTCACGGCGCTTCAGTTCGACCTTGCTGAGCTTCGGCGCCTTCAGCCCGACCGTCTCCGCGAACGCCTCGATCGCTTCCTTCGGCTTCTTGCCGAGGATAACCAGCGTCGTGATCTGATCCAGGACGGCGGGAGCCATCAGGTCGGGGTGAACCGTAACGATGATGCTTCCCACCAGTTCGCCCGGAAGGGTAGCCGCTACGTCCAGATCGCGCGGCATCACGTGATGCGCTTCGTCGATGACGATCCAGTGGGGCCGCCCCGTGCGGGCTCGGAGTTCCTGCAGTCGCGGGAACAACTTCGAGAAGTACTCTGGCCGGTCCTCCAACGAGACGCCCTCGAGGCAGGCCGG
>JANLRX010000510.1:0-3766 GCA_031362025.1 Chloroflexota bacterium | reverse complement strand
GTCGCGCAGCTTGGCCTTGCGCCCGTTGATGAAGTAGTCGCTGTCGCCGTTGCGGCTGCCGCGGCGGGTGATCGCCACCTCTTCCGTGTCCACGGGCAGCCAGCCGCTGGAGTTGTCCAGCACCAGCGTCACTTCCACCTTGTCGGACCGTGAACGCTTGGCCGAGCCGGCGTAGATCACGTCTTCGAGCTTCTTTGCCCGGATCAGACGCCCCGCGGACTCGCCCATCACCCAGCGCAGCCCGTCCGCGATATTGGACTTGCCGGAGCCGTTCGGCCCGACGATCGCCGTCAGACCCTGACCGAAGTCAAACGTCGTCTTCGAAGCGAAGGATTTGAAGCCGGTGAGTTCGAGACGCTTGAGGTACACGGCCGCCGGCTACCCGGTTGCCGCCAGGGTCTCGAGGGCCTGGCGCGCCGCGTTCAGTTCGGCCTGCTTCTTGTTCCGGCCCTGGCCGTTGCCCAGCACCTGCTCGCCCACGGACACTTCGACCGTGAACACCTTGGCGTGGTCCGGCCCCTCGGCAGAGACGAGCCGGTAGTTCGGGATCTCGTGCCAGCGCGTCTGCGCGACGTGCTGCAACTCGGACTTGCTGTCCGCAGAGAAGCCCTGCGCCGCGATCTCGTCCAGGTCCGGCTTCAGCAGGTCGAGCACCAGCTTCTGCGCGAAGGCGAAGCCCTGGTCCAGATACGCCGCGCCGATCAGCGATTCAAACGCCCCGGCCAGGTTCGACGGCCGCTGCCGCCCACCCGAAAGCTCCTCGCCCTTGCCCAGGATCAGGAACTCGCCGAGCTGGATCCGCTCGGCTGCTTTCGCCAGCGCGTCCCAGCGCACAAGGATCGCCCGCACCTGGCTCAACTGGCCCTCAGTCATCTGCGGGTAGTCACGGAACAACCGCTCGGAGACAACCAGCCCAAGGACTGCGTCGCCGAGAAACTCGAGCCGCTCGTTGGACTCGACGTCTTCCGGGGCCTCGTTCAGGTAGGAGCGGTGGTAAAGCGCCGCTTGCAGTTGAGCGGGATCCTTGAAGGCGACGCCCAGCGCCTCGGCAAGCTCACTCGCCGGACGTGCGTGCTGAATCGCTCCCTGCCTAACCATAGCGCTTAAAGAAAGCCTCCGATAACAAGAGCCGCCCGAAAGCGGCTCGATTCTCGTTTCCGCCCGTGGCGGGTGAAGGCTTGCTGGGAAAATCATATGTTTGGCCCGTCTAGGGTGTCAACCGCAGACTCTACAATAAGGACGCGATATGGGGGAGAAGCCAAAACTTATCGATAAACTGGAAAGCGCCCTCCCCCGCGAGGGACGTACCCTCCTCCGCGCCGTCTTAACCTGCGCCGGCCACTACGACCTCCGCCTCTTCCTCGTCGGCGGCCCCGTCCGCGACCTGCTGTTAGAGCGCCCCCCGCTAGATATCGACATCGCCGTCGAAGGCGACGCCGTCATGCTCGCCCACGCCGTCGCCCGCGAGGCCGGCGCGAAGGTCGCGAAGAGCACCGAGTTCGGCACCGCGGCCATCCACTTCGAGGGCTTCGTCCTCGACCTCGCCACCGCCCGCGCCGAGACCTACCCGCGCCCCGGAGCCCTCCCCCGCGTCCGTCCTGCCACGATCGACGCCGACCTCCTCCGCCGCGACTTCACCTGCAACGCCGTCGCGCTGGAGCTGAACGGTCCGTCGCCGGGCAAAACGCGCGATCCCATCGGCGGTGTGCAGGACATCCGCGCCGGCCAGGTGCGCGTCCTCCACGACCGCAGCTTCCAGGACGACGCCACACGGCTCATCCGCGCCGTCCGCTACGAGACCCGACTCAGGTTTCGCCTCGAAGAAAGCACCTACGATCTCCTTCGCCGCGACCTCTCGTACCTCGACACGATCAGCGGCACCCGCATCCGCCGCGAACTCACCCGCACCCTCGAAGAGGCCGACCCCTCGCGCGCCTTCGCTCGCCTGCGGAAACTCGGCGTCCTCGCTGCAATCCATCCCGATCTCCACTTCAGCGACCAGCAAGCCGAAGCCCTCCACCGCTGGCGCGCCGGTTCCGGCCCGGTAAACACAGCCTGGACCCTCCTCGCCTGGGAGACTCCCGACGCCGCGGTCCCGGACCTCATCCGCCGCTTCGCGCTGCCACGAAAGGCCGCTGACGCGGTCGAAGCCGTGCCCGCGGCCCGAAAGCTGGAAAAACGCCTCGCTCGCCCGCTCAAACCGT
The DNA here is from genome assembly GCA_031362025.1 of Chloroflexota bacterium. Lineage (GTDB taxonomy): Bacteria > Chloroflexota > Dehalococcoidia > SM23-28-2 > RBG-16-64-32 > DATKKM01. Next base: position 1,562 of record JANLRX010000510.1, on the reverse strand, counting down.
CGGCGCTGGACGAACTGCTGTCAGCCCTGCCTCCCGACACGGTCGCCGCACTCGCCCACGCCACATCGGCCGAACCGGTCCGCACCGTCGCGCAACGCTACCTCGCCACACGCAACATCCGCCCGGCCCTCCGCGGCGATGACCTCGTGGCTCTCGGCGTCCCGCAGGGCCCGGACGTCGGCGATGTGCTCCGCCGCTTGCGGGTTGCTAAGCTGGATGGCGAAGTGAAGACGCGTGCGGACGAACAGCGCCTCGTAAAGCAGTACCTTGCCCGATAACCCCGAACTCTGCCACGTCTGCGGCAACCCGCTCGACCCGTCCGCTTCGAGCACCTGCAACAACTGCGAACGCCTCTTCCACCTCCGCCAGCGCGAAGACGCCGACGGCATCGACTGCGGCCAGGTCTGGATCAACGAACAGTACCTCGCCCTCGAATACGCCTGCGACATCTGCCTCGGCAGACGTCCAGAGCCCGGCGCCGCGGAACCGCCGGTCGGTTTCGTGCACTAACCCAACACTTGTCATCCCGACCGTAGCGAAGCGTCCCTACTGTCATCCCGACCGTAGCGAAGCGGAGTGGAGGGATCTTGCACTGCGAAGTGCGACCACACCGCGCTCTCCAAGGGCCGCCGAAGTGCCACTAGGTGACCTGAAATCGAACCTCTTTCCGCTACAGTCGCGTCGTGCCACACGATTACTTTGTCACATCCTCACGAACGATTCAGGAACCCTCTACGTCGGTATGACCAACGACCCGGAACGGCGTCTCGCGGAGCATCGCTCAGGCACTTTCGATGGGTTCACAAAGAAATACCCATCCATCGCCTCGTTTACTGCGAATCCACCAGCGACGTTTGGGAAGCTATCGCCCGAGAGAAGCAAATCAAACGCTGGCGTCGCGAAAAGAAGAGATCGCGCTCGTCAAGACAACGAACCCGGACTGGCTGGAACTTGCTCCTGTCGCCTAGCGGCCGTCACCCCGAGCCCTACCCTGTCATCTCGACCGGAGCGAAGCGCTTCACCCTGTCATCCCGACCGAAGCGAAGCGGAGCGGAGGGATCTTTCGTACCGCAGTACAATAACGCTCCGATGCTCAGTCAAAGCATTGGGCACGCAAAGCCTAGGTCTCACCACTTCAACCGTAAGATTTTTCCGCTACGGTCGAAATGACAAAGGCTAATCCTGCCCGAAGCACTCCAGCAGCGACGCGATCGCCTTCGTCCCCTTCAGGAAGTCCTCCGTGCGGATGTTCTCGTTCGGAGCGTGGATCGCCGCGTCCGGATACCCGATCCCGCAGTCGGCTGTCGGCAGGTTCAGCGTCGTCACAAACGGGTACAACGGCCCCGTTCCGGCCATCGTCGGCGTGATCACCGGCTGGTCCCCGTAGACCGGCGTTAGCGCATCCAGCATCGTTTGCACCAGCGGGTGCGTGACCGGCGTCCGTGCCGGGTGCTCGCCGCCGAGGTTGATCACCTTCACATCCTCGAACCCGTGCTTGTCGAGGTGCGCGCGCAGCTTCCGGAGGATGTCCTCCGGGTCCTGGTCGTTCACCAGCCGGAAGT
>JANLRX010000405.1:0-12722 GCA_031362025.1 Chloroflexota bacterium | reverse complement strand
CGCGGTGGCGTTGCAGAAGGCGTTCGCGGAACACGAGGGCGAGGCGTTGAACGTTCGCGTCGGGCTGAATGCGGGGGAGCCGATCGAGGAGGACGGGGATTTGTTCGGGGCGACGGTGATCCTGGCGTCGCGGATTGCGGCGAAGGCGGAGGGTGGGGAAATACTAGTCGCGGACACGGTGCGGGGGTTGTGCAGCGGCAAGGGGTTCTTGTTCGCGGACCGCGGGGAGTTTGTGGCGAAGGGGTTTGAGGAGCCGGTGCGGGTGTATGAGGTACGGTGGCGGGAGGACAGTCGATGACTGCACCAGCAGTCCGGTACGCGACGGCGACCGACGGTGTGAGTATTTTTCCGCTAGTCGACGAACCGGAAGCGCCAGATGCCGAGGGCGAAGAAGAGGGCGGAGAACCCGAGCAGCGCTGCAACCTCGGGCAGGATGTCCCCGACGTCGCTTCCCAGCAGGAGCACGCTCTGGCAGGCGTCCATCGCCCAGTAGTGAGGGACCAGCGGGGAGATCGCACGAAGCCAGGCGGGCAAGAGGAACAACGGCACGAGCGCGCCGCCGGCGGCCGCCGAGAGGATGACGGCAAGGTTCACGAGGCTGCTCATCGTCACGAAGTCCCGGACCAGGGTGGTCATGAGAAAGCCGAACGCGGTCGTCACCATCGCCATGGCGAAGAAGACCGGGAGCAGGGCGTACGGATGATCGCCGAGACTCAGGCCGAATAGCGCCCAGGCGAGGACGAACAACAGCGTCATCTGGGCCATGCCGAGAGCGACGTAGGTGAGCACGCGGCTGGCGACGATCGTGAATCTGGACACGGGCGCGACGATCGTTCGGCGCCAGGTGCGGAACACGAGCTTTTCGGACTGGATGCTCCCGGCGACGAAGGCCGACAGCCAGAACGTGAACATGAGGGCGAACCCCGGCACCGTCTGCTCGAAGTTCCCCGGCGTTGCTTTTCGTTTTTCTGTGAAAAGGCGCTCGACCGTTAGCCCCGGTTCTTCCACGCGCGGCGCGATTTCGTTCTCGATTGTGGCTTCGGCGGCGGTCTCTCCGGTCTGCGAAGCCAGGACGGACCTGAACGTGCGCATGAGATCCTCGATCAGCAGTCTGCCCTGCACCTCGTCGCGGACAACGCGGGAATACGCCTCCTGGCCCGGATCCGAGTAGAGGGACACGCTGACCTCACGCCCCGATTCCATGTCCTCTCCGAATCCGTCCGGGATCACGATGAGTGTGAAGTAGTCCTCTTCATCGAGAATGCCGTCGACATCCGCGGCGCTGAGAGTTTCGGACTCCCACCCGATATCCACGATCTCGATGCCTTCTAACGCGTCGAGGCCAGCGATGATTTCGACCGACTCGGCGGTGCGGTCGAGGTCAACCAATGGCACCTCGAACGTCTCCCGTCCTTCGAACAGGGGCTCGAAGGCTTTGCTGATCACGGCCATCAACAGAAACGGCATGAAGAGCAGCAGACCGAACGCCATCGGGTTCCGGTAGATCGACCGCAGCTCCTTGACGACCATCACGCGGAACGCTGTCATCGGCCCTCTCCGTCACGCAGTTCGTATCCCGTGAGCTCGAGGAAGACCTGCTCCAGGCTCGGGCGCACGACGCGCAGGGCCTCGAACGTGACGTTGTTCCGTCCCGCCACGCTGACGAGGGCCGCCAGGCCGCGCTCTTGATCGGCCGACTGAACGGCGTACCGGCGGTCGTCATGGCGAGTGACGCCGGACACTCCGGGAGCCGCCGCGAGCGCGGCCTCGAATTCATCACTGGGATCGGCAAGCGTGACCTCGATCGTGGTGCCGGAGGCTGACGCGACGAGGTGCGCCACCTCGTCGCAGACCAGCATGCGGCCGTGGTCGATGATCGCCACGCGGTCGCACAGGATCTCGGCTTCCTCCATGTAGTGCGTGGTGTAGACGACGGCCATTTCGTTCTCTGCGGCAAGGCGCTTGATGTTCTGGAGGATCAAGTTCCGGCTCTGCGTGTCGACACCGACGGTCGGCTCGTCGAGCAAGAGGAGCCGCGGCCGGTGCACGAGGCCCGCAGCGAGGTTGAGGCGCCGCCGCATGCCCCCGGAGAAGTAGATCGCGCGTGGTTTGTCGGCTACGCTCTGGAGTCCGGAGATTTCGAGGGCCTCGGAGATTCGCAGCTTCAGGTCCCGGCCACGGACGCCCTGGATGCCGGCGAAGTACTCCAGGTTCTCCCGGGCGCTCATCATCGGGAAGAGGCCGGTTTCCTGGGGGACGAACCCTAACCACTGACGGACGCGCGAGGGCTCCCTGGCGACGTCGTGGCCTCCGATGCAGACCTTGCCGCCGTCGCCTCGAAGGAGGGTCGCGATGACGGAGATCGCAGTGGTCTTGCCGGCGCCGTTGGGTCCGAGCAGTCCGAAGATTTCGCCGGCGTTTACCGCGAAGGAGATGCCGTCCACCGCGACGACGTCGCCGTAGCGCTTGACGAGCCCTTCGACTTCTAGGAGAGCGCTGGTAACGGGTCTCCGCCTGGAACGGGGACCTGGATCCCCATGTGAGACTGGAGCAGCAACCATCCAATCCATTGATCCGGGGCGCTCCTAACGTGACGCTCCAGTTCGGTGTACAAGGCCTGCGTCTGCGCCTGCAGCGAGTCTTGATCGCGCGATGGCGCCGGCACCGGCTCACCGAACTGGAGTCGGAACCGCGCGCCCCGACGATGAGTAAGCGCTGCCGGAATTACGGGCCGCCCGGTCATTGCCGAAAGATAGGATAGGCCGTACGGAACGTTGATCCGCCAGTCGAGAAAGTTTACGTCCGTCTTGCGGGCGAACTCGACAGGCGAAAGCTCGAGGAGTGTGGCCACAACGCCACCCGACTTCAGTACCCTGAGTGACCTTGCCAAGACCGCCGAGTCCATCGAACTGAGGAACGTGACGCGGCTGTTCAGTCCCCCGATGAACCGCTCGCCCAGCTTTTGCCCCAGGCGCGCCAGGTGCTCGGTGCTCACGATCATAATTACTTCGCGGCCGGGTGCGGCGGCCGCGAGCGCCCACGGGAAACCGGGATAGGGGCCGGAGCGGAACCCCGAGACGATGACGCCGGGTCCGGCCTCGCACTCGCGTTCGAGGATCTCTCCGCCCTTTATCGAAAGGATCTGCCGTCGGACGCTTTCGTCGTCGAGGGAGTTCATGATGGTGACCAAGTTCGGGAGCTGGCCGTACAGGAGATCATGTTTGAACCGCTCGCGTACTTCACCGCTCAAACCGAAGCGGTCTCCGTGCGGATCAATGGCGGCGAGCGTGCCGTCGATGCGGTCGCCCAGCTTCAGCGTGGCGAGAGGCCAGCGAAGCCACGTTTCCAGCCATGTCAGGCCAATCAGGCCGTTGCGAACGGGGCCGGGCGGGAATCGGCGCAGTCCGTGAAACAGCCACGCCCTGGACAGCGCCTTCTTTCCGGCGACGAACTGGTTAAACTCGGCGAGCGCAAACATAAAAAGATGTGTGAAAACGAGCGAACATCGGAGCTGACATCTCAACTCCGATGTTCGGCTAACGTGCGGAGGGCAGGTTAATTTTCCCAGGGGAACGGGAAGTTATCGAGGTGGCTGCAGCCGGGACTAAGTGCCGGCTCTTCCCGCTGACTGCGGAACACAATTCCCAAGAGGAACCTGATCATACTTTGGCCTCCTTTCCAAGAGAGTTAGGCATAAACAGACTTCTCATCTGTAGCGTTGTTGGTGAGCGAGAGGACAAGGTCCGTGATGTCGTTTATCGTTCGCAGTCTCTCCAGTCCCCCATCGGAGTCGATCAGCCGATCGAACTCTTCGTTGTCGAGGCCGAACTCGTTGCCGAGACACATCGCCAGGTCTAGGGCGTCCAGCGAATCGAGGTTGACGGGAGAAGGACTGTCGGAAGCACGGCTGAAGAGCGGGTCGGCGTCCGCCAAGTCCACGAAGCCGTCTTCAAGCGGTTTGATGGAAAAGATGATGCTTCGTATTGACGCTCGGGTGGCGTCGCGGTCGAGGTTCACGGGAGCCTCCTGGCGATTCTGAGGGCCGGCTGGCTGCGATTATTACAGGCCGGAGGGGTAGAGTCAATCTTATCTTCGTGACTACTTAGTCACTAGTTTGTAACACCTCGTTCAGGTCACTGCAAGCCGGTCCGCGAGAGTTCGGCGCGGGAATACCTCGTGTCATATACTGGCGGACGTTATGGGAAATCTTGACGGCAAGGTGGCAATTGTGACGGGCGCGGGGCGCCACAACGGGATCGGGCGGTTCATCGCGCTGGCGCTGGCACAGAACGGCGCTGACGTCGTCGTGACTGGGTCCGGGCGCGATCCGAGCACGTTCCCGGACGAAGAGAAGGCGATGGGCTGGCGGGACGTGGAGTCGGTGGCGGAGGAGGTCCGGGCGCTGGGACGGCGGGCGCTGCCGGTCGTCACGAACATGCTCGATGAGGCGGATTGCCAGAAGCTCGCGGAGACGACGAAGCGGGAGCTGGGGCGCATCGACATCCTGGTGAACAACGCGGCGACCGGCCGAGGGCGCGACCGCGTGCCGGTGATCCAGCTCGAGGAGAGCGAGTGGAGGCGGGTGATCGACGGGAACCTGACGGGCACGTTCCTGACGACGAAGCATGTCGGCAAGGTGATGGTGGACCAGGGCGAGGGCGGGCGGATCATTAACATCTCGTCGATCCTGGGCCGGCAGGGGATGCCGACGTCGGCCGCGTACTCGACGACGAAGGCGGGGCTGATCCTCTTCACGCAGGTGCTGGCGCTGGAGATGGCGCCGCACAAGATCAACGTGAACTGCATCTGCCCGGGGCTGATTGGCACGCACCGGATGACGGACGTGACGGCGCCCGGCGCGATCCGCGACATGGTGATGGCGACGATTCCGCTGCGGCGCGAGGGTGACCCGGCGGAGATCGGGGAGATCGCGGCGTTCCTGGCGGGGCCGGACGCGAGCTACATCCAGGGGCAGACGATCAACGTCGACGGCGGCCGGGTAATGTCGTGACGCTCTTTGACCACAGATAGACACAGAGGGGCACAGATGGAGTTTGGGTTGGGGAGCAACCCCGGGAACCGCACCTACAGCTGCTCGGAGGGTGAGATTGCGGTCCGCGTGGAGACGGCGGCGCAGTGGCGCGGGCTGGCGGTGAGCATCGGGCGGCCGGAGCTGGCGTACGAGGGGGACTGGGAGGCGGTGCGGACGGCGGCCGCGGATGGGCCGGTAGCGCGGGTGCTGGAAGAGCACTTCACGGAGGAGGCGGCGGAGTCGTGGAAGCGGCGGCTGGATGCACAGGGAGTGCCGTGTAGCGTCGGTTGACAGGCATACGACTGATGCATACTCTTGATATATACGAGGAGTATGCATATGACACGCACAACCTATGACCTGGACGAAGAGCTGGTGGAGAAGGCCCGCGAGATAGCCGGCGTCGCGACTAAGAAGGCGGCGATTGAGGAGGCTCTACGGGAGTTTATCAATGCGCGGCGACGAGCAGCACTGATGGCTGATGCGGGCACCGGGGACTACGACCTGACGATGGAAGACCTGCGTAAGCTCCGCGGCCGTGAGTGACCGCTTCCTGATTGACACGTCAGTCTGGATTCACTTCTATCGGAGGAATCCGCCCGAGCATCTGGTAGACCGGGTTCGCAAACTAGTTGGACAAGACGTCGCCACCACGAACGAAGTGATCGAGATGGAGTCTCTCCTGGGCTATGGCAATGAAGACGAGCGGCGGCGGAAAACAGAAAATCGCAGAAGCCTGATCCGGCTGCCGATTCGCCGCAAGACCTGGGAAATTGGCTTCGAGTCCGGTCTAGCGCTGCGGAGGGCGGGCGTAACGGCTCAGGTAACAGATCTCTTGATAGCTGCGACAGCGCTCGAACACGAAGTGACTGTTGTTCATTGCGATACCGACTTCGACCACATGGCCCGTCACCTACCGGCCCTGCGAGTGGAAAGCTTGCTCCCGACAATCTGACCGAAGCGATTTAACGGCTGCGTAACACGCGCGTAACTCACCGTCGGTAGCGCTGTGCGACATTGAATGCACGGAACGGCGGCAAGCTTCTGGATCCAGTTTTTCTGGGCGTCGTCCTGGAGATTGACCGCCGGCCCCGCACCCTTGGCTTGGGGTGGGAGATCGACCCCCTCCCGCCCCGATGCCGGGATTTGTAACAACACGGCGGTAAGCACGTCTAGACTTCCGATGCATATTACGATCCCAGAGGCGGGGCCCCGATTGGCTAATGCGTCGGGGTCGCTGCTGGACCCGGACCGCCAGGGGAATTTCTTGACGCTGGCCTGGGCCTACATTAGGATGATGTATGTATTGTGAAATTCGGCGCAATCGCGCCTTAAGCCCCATAGTTTTCCAGGAGTTGCCCTCGTGAAAGCCCTCGGTTTGATCCTCTTCGCGCCCCTCGGATACGTCCTTCTGACGGGTTACCTGTTCGCCAAGGTGCGGCCGGTGCCGCTGTCCCTCCTCACGCCTTTCGAGCTGGACAACGAACGTCAGCTCGACCGCATCGCCGCGTAACCGGCCTCAGCCCGGTAACGGCGCCTGTTCTGATTCCAGCGATGTCGCCTGGCCTGTGCCTGTGCTTGCCCCAAAGCGCTTGGTCATCGTGAGGTAGCCCGCCACCCCAACGGCGGCAAAGGTCGACGCCAGCAGCGTCGCGCGCACCCCGACGACGTCCGCGACGACGCCGACGATGAGGAGCGGGATAAGCGACAGGAAGTCGCCGATCGCCATCTGCACCGCGAAGATCCGGCCTTGCGCTTCGGGCGGCGCGGCTTCGTTCATCACGACACGAGCGGCGACGTTGACGACCGTAAACGCAAAGCCCAGCGGGATGGCGAGAAGCATCGTCACTGTGATGACGGAGGAGACGCCGACCTCGTCCTCGACGAAGCCGATCCCGATGTCGACGTTGTCCAGGATGAAGGCACGCACGTAGACGACTAGCCCGAGCCCGATCAGCCCGAGCATGAACAGCGCGAAACCCAGGGCGACGACCCGCCAGGCGCCAAGCAGGCGGGCGGCAAGCGGGACGAACAGCAGCCCCAGCACGGCGCCAATGGCCGCGGGGGCGACGACGAACACCGTGTCCTCCGGCTGAATGCCGAGCACGTCATCGGTGTACTTGGGCATGAGGATGACCAGCACCTTCGAGAGGGAGATCGCGATGACGAGGTAGACCATCGCCAGGTAAGCGCGACGGTTTGTGCGGAGGATATCGAAGCCCTGGCGCGTCGCGGCCATGAACCCCATCCGCGGAGCTCTTTCACCGTCTGAAACGGTGAAACCTTGAGCCAGCCAGCCGACGATGTACGCCGCGACGAGGAAGAGCACGGTGCAGGCGAGGAAGACGGAGTCCGGGCTGATCAGCTTGATCATGAACGGGGCGAGGACGACCATGCCGGCGATCTGCCCGACCATGAGCCCGGCCATCATCAGCGAGTTGGCGGTGGTGAGCTGATCGCGGCGGACGACGGCGGGGACCGTCGCGGCTTCGGCGGGGCCGAAGACCTGGCCGATGGTGGAGTGGACGAGCACCAGGATGTAGATGTAGACGAGGTCGCCGCTCCAGTAGAAGAGGGCGGCGGCGACGACCGCGCGGCCGAGGTAGCCGACGGTGAGCGTCAAGCGCCGGGGCAGAATGTCGGCGAAGGTGCCGCCGGGGATGCCGAAGATGATCGAGGGCAGGGTGAGGGCGACGACGAGGAGCGTGCTGTGGACGCTGGAACCGCTCTCTTTGACAAGCAGGATGATGAGCGCGTAGAAGAGGGCGTTCTGGGCCGTCTGGCCGATGATGCGCGACTCCAGCAGACGCCGGAACCTGGCGTTCTTCAGCAGCCGGATGTCGTCGTCGAACTCGAAGGCAGTCTGCATAGTGGCGTGAGAGGTGACGGAGTAGCGGAAGGCCACTGCGAGACCTCGATTTATGCTAACACCGAGGGAGTAGCCAGTAGCAGTAGCAAGTAGCCAGAGGGAAAGTGGCGTGGAACGAACCTGGAACTTGGAACTCGGGCTTGGGGCTGGAACCGGGTCGTGCGGGCGGCGCGAACCGTGGCGGCACTCGCTTCGTTACTGATAGAGAATGTACGCGCTTGATCGGCCCGGTGGTTGCTAGAATGAACATCAGGTTGCCGATGTCCCGCCTGTTAGCGCTCCTCACAGCGGCGATTGTTTCGCTCGCGCTGGTGTCTGCATGCGGCGGGGGCGGGGGCGACAACGCGCCGGAAGAGACCGAGGCCCCGAAGTCCCCGCTCGAAACCGCGGAACGGTGGCTCGAGCTGTGGGCCGACGGCAAGTACGCCCAGATGTACGACCTCGTATCGACGCAAGCGCGGACGGGTGTGACCGAAGAGGACTTCGTCGACCGGTACGCGGCGATCAAGGACGAGGCCCGGATCACGGAGATCGAGTACACGATCGAGGAGCCGGCGGAGGGCGTGACGGACGTGCCGTTCCACGTGGTGTTCAAGACGTCGTTCTTCGGCGACATCCCGCAGGACAATGTGATGCCGATGGTCCGCGAGGAGGTCGTGAAGCCCGCGACGACCGCGGGCGCCGATCCGGAACGGACCGAAGAGTGGCACGTCGAATGGGCGCCGTCGCTCTACTTCAAGGAGCTGGACGACCGGTCGCTGGTGCACTTCTTCACGCGGGTGCCGCGGCGGGGGTCGGTGTTCGACAGGCACGCACGGCCGCTGGCGGTGGACGCGGACCTGCCGGTGATCGGCATCGTGCCGGACCTGGTGATCGACCAGGAAGCGGTGATCTTCCGGCTGGCGCAGGCGCTCAACATCTCGGACGCGGAGGTGCGTGCTCCGGTGACATCGGACGTGCCGTCGTACTACTTCGTGCCGGTGAGGACGCTGCCGTACGGGACGCCGACGGAGACGGTGCAGATCTTCCGTGACATGGTGGACCTGGGGGTGGTGGTTCGCGAAGAGACGCAACGGGTGTACCCGTACGGAGACTCGGCGGCGCACGTGCTCGGGTATATGACGGAAGTATCGGAAGAGGAGCTGGAGACGCTGGGGCCGCTGGGTTACGGGCCAGGCGACATGGTTGGCACAGCCGGCCTCGAGGGGCAGTACGACGATCTGCTGTCCGGCAAGAGGGGCGCGCTGCTGGCGACGGTGACACCCGAAGGGACGATCGCGGCGACGATTGCCGAAAAGGCGACGGAGCCAGGGCAGGACATCTTCCTGGCGCTCGACATCAATATCCAGAAGCGGGCGGAGCTGGAGCTCGGGGACAAGGTCGGCGCGCTGGTGGCGATGGACCCGCGCGACAATGCGGTTCTGGCGCTGGCCTCGTTCCCGCGGTTCGACCCGAACGCGTTCATCCGCGGGCTGACGAACGAAGAGGCCGACGCCTACTTCAACGACCCGCGGCAGCCGTTCCTGAACCGCGCACTGCTGGCAGAGTACGCGCCGGGATCGACGTTCAAGGTGGTGACGGCGTCGGCGGGGCTGGAGAAGGCCGGGTACACGTCGGGATCGTCGCTGCCGTGCCCGCCGGTGTGGACGGGGCTGGGCGAGGAGTTCCCGCAGAAGAACTGGCAGACCGTAGACCGCGGCTACCTGAGCATCGCGGAGGGGTTGATGGCCTCGTGCAACCCGGTGTTCTTCGAGATCGGGAAGCAGCTCGACATCATCGACGAGCAGCTGTTCCCAGACTTCATCCGGCAGTTCGGGTTCGGGAGCCCGACGGGAATCGGAATGGAGGAGGCGTCGGGGAACGTGCCCGACGCAGCGTGGAAGGAAGAGGTCATCGGCGAGGCGTGGTATCGCGGTGACGCGGTAAACATGGCGATCGGGCAGGGTTACGTGACGGCGACGCCGCTCCAGATCGCGAACGTGTACTCGGCGCTGGCGGTGGGCGGCGTGCTGCGGAAGCCGCTGCTGATCCTGCGCGTCGGCACGGCAGGGAGCGCCGCGTTCAAGGAGTACACGACGGAGACGATCAACCCGCTGCCGATCTCGCAGGACACGCTGGATACGATTCGATACGGCCTGTACCTCGTCACGCAGGGGGCTGGAGGGTCAGCGTACGGGGCGTGGGTCGGTTCGAGTGTGGACGCGGCCGGCAAGTCGGGGACGGCGGAGGACTTGAGCGAGGGCTCGGACCACATCTTCTTCGCGGCCTACGCGCAGCGGTCGGACCCCTCGATGGTAGGCCTCGGCGCGCTGGAGGTGGGCGAGTCGGGATCGCGGGAGGTGGCGCCGATGCTGCGGCACCTGCTGGAGGCGTACATCGGGGGCGAGTTCGCGGTGGCAACGCCGTAGACGGAGTAGCCAGGAGCCAGTAGCAAGCGGGCGGGATGATGTTGCTGGATCGCGGCGCTGTAGGGGCGAAGCACCCTTGTTGCCGCATGTCATTCACAAGCGGGGCGAAAATCCGTTGTCAAACGGCGTTCGATCGCGAGGGTGCTTCGCCCCTACGACATTTCGCCCGTGCAACCCGCATCTGGACCCGTGCGTTACAATTTCTGCAACGATGTGCCTATCGCAAGGACCGCACCGGTGAGAATGACGCGCCGCCAGTTTCAGGACGTCGTCCAACAGGCGCTCGATGAGTTGCCCCAGCAGTTCAAGGACGTGATCCACAACCTCGATTTCCAGGTGCGCTGGGCGCCCACTCCGGACGAACGACGACGTTCGCGGCTGCACCCAGGGAGTGACCTCTTCGGCATCTACATGGGGATACCGCTAACAAAGCGCACGGGCGGCTACTCGATGGTGTCGCCCGATGTCATCGTCATTTACCAGCGATCGCACGAACGCTACACGCGCAACGAGGCCGAGATGGTGGCCCAGGCGCGGCAGACCCTACTTCACGAGATCGGTCACTACCTTGGGATCGACGAAGACCGCCTGCACGAGCTGGGCGTAGGCTAAAGGAGGCCCGATGTCCGATTTACCCGAACCAGGGGCGGAGGGGACGCCAGGCGTCTACACCGGCGCGGAACCGAACCCAGTACTAACGTTTCTCCAGCAGCCGCGGATCATGCTGCTGATCCTCGCGGCGTGGTCGATCCTGAGCGTGCTGACGCAGACGTTCACGGCGAACGGGCTGTTCATGGACAACCACAACCGGGAGATCGACGGAGCGATCGGCGGGCTGGCGCTGAGCTGGGAGGGGATCCCGCTGGCGGTGCTTTACGTGTACTGCTTCCGTGACCCGCAGCGCTTCCACGGGATCTTCTGGCTGGCGCTGATCCACATGGTCTCGATCTGCGCGTCGCAGCTATACCACTGGCTGGTGACGGACGACTACACGTTCGAGAGCATCGCGGTGCCGCTCGGCGTTTCGGCGGGGATGGCGCTGCTGGTGTTCATCCACCTGTTCACGCGCCGCGACGGTGAGGTCAAGCTCCAGCCCCCGGACTAACCGGGGAAGCGATAGGTCAAGTGCGCGCCGGGGCGTTGTGGACGCAGCACGTGCCCTGCGAACGCTGACCGGTGAAGTAGCGGCTGTACTGGGTTGAGGGTTCGGCCGCGAAGCCGCGTGCTGCGTCCCTACGGGATGATCGCGGCGATAGCGCGGGCTACGGCGTCCGCCAGACGTTCCGACGGATCACCGGGACCGTCGCCGACTGCTGCGATGCGGTCGACGAGCGGTTTGAGCGACTCCCACCCTTCGCCCAGCGCGCCGGGAACGACGAGGACGGGCACGCCTTCTTCGTGGGCGATGCGGGCGACTCCGGCGACGGTTTTACCGTACTGCGTTTGGCCATCGAGACGGCCTTCGCCGGTGACGACGAGATCGGCGCCACGGAGGCGTTCGCGGAGGTGGGCGGCTTCGGCGACGACTCCGATGCCTGGGCGGATCTCGGCACGGAGGAAGGCGATGAGTCCGGCCCCGAGGCCACCGGCGCTGCCCGCACCCGGGACATCGGCGACGGCCACGCCAAGGTCGCGCTCGATGACCTCGGCGTAGTGCTGGAGGGCGGCGTCTAGCTCGCGGGCGACTTCCGGCGTCGCACCTTTCTGCGGGCCGTAAACGATCGACGCGCCCTGGGCGCCGCAGAGCGGGTTACGGACATCTGTCGCGCCGAGGACGTGGGTGTCGGCGATTCGTGAGTCGAGGCCTGACGTGTCGATGCGGTGGAGGCGGGCGAGCGCGGCGCCTCCGGGGGGCAGGTCGTCACCGTTGGCGTCGAGGAGACGGGCGCCAAGGGACTGGGCCATGCCTGCGCCGCCGTCGTTGGTGGCGCTGCCGCCGAGACCGATGATGAGGCGCGGGGAGCCGGCGTCGAGGGCGGCACGGATGAGCTGGCCGACGCCGTAGGTGGTTGCGACGCGGGGGTCACGTTGTTCCGGCGGGACGAGGATGAGTCCGGCGGCGGCGGCCATCTCGATTACGGCGGTTGGCACCTCTCCCCCCGCCCCAGTTGACAGAGCTGAAGCTCTGTCCGTACGGGACGGTGGGAGGACGGCCCCTTCGGCGTCGACGGGATCGCTCATGGGACCGGTGACGGTTGTCGTGCGGAGTTCACCGGTGGCGGCGGCGACGAGGGCGCGGACGGTGCCGGGGCCGCCGTCGGCGAGGGGGATGGCGGTGATCTCGGCGTTGGGGAGAGCGCGACGGGCGCCGACGGCCATGGCGGCGGCGGCCTGTTCGGCGGTGAGGGTGCCTTTGTACTCCTGCGGGGCGACGATGATTCGCATGGTGACAGTTGAACAGCGGACGACTGTC
>JANLRX010000183.1:0-1587 GCA_031362025.1 Chloroflexota bacterium | reverse complement strand
CGCGCGCTCCTGACGGATGCAGAGTGGGAGGAGTTCGGCGTGGGCGCCGGGCAGGTGTACCTGGAGATGCCGCCGATCCCGCCCGGGTTCCCGGCGGTCGGTATCGCCAGCGTGGGCAAGACGATGACGCTGCTGCTCGTCGCGGAGGCGATCGAGGCCGGCGACGTGACTCTCTTAACGGAGATGACAGCCTCACAGACGGCTATCGACGCCGGCGGCAGCATGATGGGCTTGTCAGTCGGTGAGACTCACACGCTCAGCAATCTGCTGTGGGGGATGATGATCCCGTCCGGCAACGATGCGGCGTTCACGATCGGGGAGTCGATTGCGGGGTCGGTGCAGGATTGGGTCGACATGATGAACGCGAAGGCAGCCGAGCTGAACCTGACCCAGACGATCTACTCGCGGCCGTCCGGGGGTGCGTACTCCACGCCGCAGGAGCAGGTGACGCTGTGGATCGAGGGGTGGACGCACGAGGTGTTCCGCACGTACACCGGGCCAACCTCGGAAACTGCGTGCGGCGAGTCGGTTACACAGGATGAGGTGTGCTACTTCTACACGAAGAACGGCTTTTACCCCGGTGTGCAGGGCTGGAAGGGCGGCAGTACAGGCTTCTCGATTCCGTCGTTTGCGGCGCAGGGCGTGCCGCTGTGCACCTCATGCCGGCTGGGGTCGGCGGAGCGAATGGGGCGGCAGATGGTCGTGGCGCTTCAGCAGACCGGCAGCGCGACCAACGACATGATCCGGCTCTTTGACTACGGCTACGCACAGCTGTTTACCCCGGACCAGGTCGGGCCGACGACGATCGTGTCGGGCGAAGACTTTGGGCTGGACAGCATCTCAGATGGGCTACTGATTACATCGCACATCCACAACGGCGATCTGCAGGTGTGCACATGGAGCATGTTCGCGGACCTGGGGCAGTTCGATAAGGTCGACTGCGGCGAACCCAGGGTGCCGACGACGATGCCGGGTGGGATCGGACCGGGGCCAACGCGCATCGACATTGCGCGCATCTCGACTCTGACGCACGAGGGGGACTACGTGACGGGCGAATCGGTCGCGAGCCAGTTCAACCTGCGGATGTGGCGGGTCGGACCGAAGGAACCCTGATCTCGGACTAGGACTCGGACCAGCGGCGTTCGACGTCGCGGAGGAAGTCCTCCAGCTCGGGCGAGAGGGGCGTGGTGCCGACTTCGGGCTCGTTGGCGCGCTCGGCGTCGTAGGTGCGCTCGAGTTCGCGGAGCCAGACCTGGAGCCGCGGATCCTCTTCGGCGGTCTCGTCTAGGGCCTGGCGCTGGCGGTCGGCCTCTTCGCGCACGGTGTCGATATCGAGGCGGAAGCCGTACATCGCCTGGAGCAGCTCCAGCATCGACTGCAGGCCCATGTAGTCACGCTCGACCTGGGCGTACGCCGGGAGCTGGAGGATGACGGTCGAGGTGTCGATGCCTTGGTTGGGGACGGTTGCCCCGAGGACGGCGAGGATGGTGGTCGGGCCTTCGTAGTTGCTGTCCCGGATCCCGTGGGAGGCGAGCTTCTCGCGCATGCGCTCGCTGCTGGCGCCGCCGCTGGCGACGGGTCGCCGGG
>JANLRX010000329.1:0-8296 GCA_031362025.1 Chloroflexota bacterium | reverse complement strand
GCACCTGTGCAGCTACCCTGGCTCGGCGTCGCGGAGATCAGCGTTACGCCGGCGGGCAGAGCGTCGGTCATGACCACGTTCTCCGCGTCCACGTCGCTGATGTTGTTGACCGTGATCGAGTAACTCAGCGTGCCGCGTGGCTGCACCGGGTCAGGTTGGTCCGTCTTCACGATCGTCAGGTCAGTCTCAGGCGTCGGAGGCGTAGTTGGCGTGTTCGTCGGCGGGTCGGTCTGCGTCGGCGAGGGAGTGTCCGTTGGCGGGTCGGTCGGCGTCGGTGACGGAGTGTCCGTCACCGGGATGCAGATCGGGCCATCGACCCAGATACTGTCGCCGTCACTGTCAGCCGGACCCTTAAAGAGCCAGTTGTTGACGGAGCCAGTGCCGCTGGGGAAGTCGCGGGTGAAGAAGATCGTGACGTCCAGCGGGAAGTCGCCATCGGTCAGGCCGCTGATTTTGATCTTGCCGTCGGCCAGGACCTCGATCGTCCCGGCTGAGGCCTCGACGTGGTCCACGTCGTCCGCGGTCCAGCAGCCCATGAACTTCACGTAGGTGACATCGCAGGCGTCAACTTCGTAGTCGTACTCAACGCTTGAGCCCGGAACGCTCGGGTCTGTCAGATCCACGCGCGACTCCTTCGCGCAGTCGACGACCGGCGTCGGCGTCTCAACTGGCGGCGTCGGCGTCGTGCAGTCTGGCGTCGGCGAGGGTGTGTTGTTGTACGTCTCAGAACTTATGCTGGCACACGGATCGCAGTCAGAGTTCCCGGTTTCGGGGCACGGATTGCAGTCAGAACCGCCCGTTTCCGGGCACCCCCCACAATTGTTGTTGCCGGTGGCTGCGTTAGCCCCGTCACAGGGGTTACAGTTGCGCGTCGCTGCGGTGATGTCATCGCCGCTGGGGCAATAGTCATTGCAGGATGTCTCAACTGCTACGTCGCTTGCAGAGTGCGCGCAGGGGTTACTGCAGGTCTCGGCCTGCACATCGCCCTCGGAGCCGTCGGTACCCTTGGACGCGAAGTATCCGCACCAGGAGTCCAGGCTGGCGTTATCGAACGATAGCGAGCTGCCCGCTACCGCCCACGCAAAGACAAACAGAAAGGCGGCTGCTGCCAGCCACGCCATCGGTGAACTGCTGAACCGGGAGACCGCCGTGCCTGCACGCGACTCCCAACTCCAGTCACCTAATCTATCGCGATGCCCGTGTAAATCGCTCATGATCCCCACCCTCTCAATCCGATATATCGGATAATGTTCGGTAAACATAATCCCGTACATCGTTCAACCAGACAATCCATATGGCGTTACAGGCGTGTATAGACGGGGTTAGAGTTCTGTTTGAACGGTGGAACGTCATTGCAACGGCTATTTACTAACCATTGCTCCGCCATTCATGTTGCCCATTCGAGTCAGCGTGATACCGCAACCTTGACGTTAACGTGCGGTATAATGTCGTTGCGCGTATCCCCCGGAACGCGACACAACGAAGGAGGACCGCCATGTCCGACGCCGAGACGTCCGCTGCCAAGGTGCAACCCATCACCAGGCACCCTAAAGCCCGCAACCGGATCACCCAGCCGTTGCAGGAGCCCGGATTCGCCACCGTTGAAGAGGCCCTCGATGACTATCGCGTCGGCAAGTTCCTGATCGTCGTCGATGACGATGAGCGCGAGAACGAAGGCGACCTCGTCATGGGCGCACAGTTCGTACAGCCCGAGCACATCTCCTTCATGCTCCGTCACACCAGCGGCATCATCTGCGTGCCGGCCACCGGCGAGCGGCTCGACCAGCTCCGCATCCCGATGATGGTGGGCAACAACACCGCGCAGTACGGCACCGCTTTCACGATCTCCGTTGACGCGCGCGATGGCATCACCACTGGCGTCTCCGCCGCGGACCGCGCCCGCACGATCCAGGTGCTCGCTGACAAGAACGCGACCAGCAACGACCTCGTCATGCCGGGCCACATCTACCCCCTGCGAGCGCGCGAGGGTGGCGTGCTGGTCCGCGCCGGCCACACCGAGGCGACCGTTGACCTCTGCGAGCTGTCCGGGATCGAGCCAGTCGCCATGCTCTGCGAGCTGATGAACCCCGACGGCACGATGATGCGCGGCGCGGGCCTCATGCGGTTCGCCAAGAAGCACGAACTGAAGGTCATCAGCATCAACCAGCTCATCCGTTACCGCGTCCAGCGCGAACGCCTCGTGGAGCGAGTGGCCACAACCACCCTCCCGACGAAGTACGGCGACTTCACGCTGTACGGCTATCGCTCCTCGATCGACGTCGACGAGCACGCGGCGCTAGTCATGGGCGATGTTTCGACAGGCGAGCCGGTGCTTATCCGCGTGCACTCCCAGTGCGTGACGGGCGACGTCTTCGGCTCCCAGCGGTGTGACTGCGGGGAGCAGCTCGAGATGTCGTTAAAGAAGATTGCGGACGAGGGGCGTGGCGTGCTGGTGTACATGCGCCAGGAAGGCCGCGGCATCGGTTTCCACAACAAGGTGAAGGCCTACGCCCTGCAGGACGACGGAATGGACACGGTCGAAGCGAATGAAGCGCTGGGTTTCGCCGCTGACCGCCGCGACTACGGCATCGGGATGCAGATCCTGCTGGACCTCGGCCTGAGCAAGGTGAAGCTGATCACGAACAACCCGGCGAAGCGCGCGGGCCTCGAAGGCTACGGGCTGGAAGTGGTGGAACGCGTGCCGATCATGGCGACGCCGAACCAGCACAACTGGCGCTACCTGGAGACGAAGCGCGACAAGCTGGGCCACTTCATCGAAATGCCGGGGTAGTCACCCACTGTCATCCTGGGCGCCCTAACGTAGGTCCGCGGGAGCCACATCTCGTCGCCCAGGATCTGGCGGGGGGAACAGCATTCGTCCGCAGACGCCACGTGCCCAGAACCACGTCACGAACCAACCTGGGCGGAGCGCTCAGACCCGTCGCGGATTAGCGCGGGAGGCCGCCACGATGCCAGGCAGCACGGCCAGGACGTGGTCGATCTCTTCTTCTGTGTTCTCCGGCCCGACCGTGAGCCGCAGCACCCCGAACGCCTTGCGTAGCGGCATCCCAATCGCGCCCAGCACGTGCGAGGGCTCCCACGTTGCGGAGTTGCAGGCGCTTCCGGCGCTCGCGGCGATGCCTGCCTTGTCCAGCGCCGCGAGCATTACGTCCGACTCCGCGCCTTCGAAGCTGAAGTGGGCGTTGTTGGGCAGCCGCATCTCCGGGTGGCCGGTGAGTTCGGCGCCGGGGATCGAGCGGAGGACGCCTTCGACCAGTCTTCCGGTAAGAGTCCGGCAGCGGCGGGTGTAAGCGTCGCGGTCAGCCTGCGCGTCGGCGAGCGCGGTGGCGGTGCCGACGACGGAGGCGACGTTCTCTGTTCCGGCGCGGCGCTGGCGTTCCTGGCCTCCGCCGCTGACCAGCGAGAGGAAGGGCGTGCCCCGCCGCATGTAGAGGACGCCGGCGCCCTTTGGCCCGCAGAACTTGTGCGCCGAGAGGCTGAGCATGTCCACGCCGAGGTCGTCCACCTTGAGTTCGAGGGAGTGGGCGGTTTGCACGGCGTCCGTGTGAACGGGCACGCGCCGCCCGAGCGCCTTTGCGCGTTCGCGGACGGCGGCCGCGATCTCGGTGATGGGCTCGATGGTACCGATCTCGTTGTTGGCGCGCATCACGCTGACCAGCACCGTGCGGTCGGTCACGGCGGCGGCGATGTCTTCGGGGCGAGCGATGCCGTAGCCATCCACGGGGACGTAGGTGACCTCGAAGCCGAAGTTCTCCAGCCACTCGCAGGAGTGGAGGACGGCGTGGTGCTCGAGGGTCGTCGTGATCACGTGGTTGCCGAGACCGGCCCGCTGCTGGGCGAGGGCGACACCCTTGATCGCGCCGTTAATGGACTCGGTGCCGGGGCCGGTGAAGACGACCTCCTGGGCGCGGCAGCCGAGGATGCCGGCGACGGTGGAGCGTGAGCTGTCGAGGGCGCGCGCGGCCTGGCGCCCGAGCGCGTACTGGCCGGAGGGATTGCCGAACTGGTCGCGGAGGTGGGGGAGCATCGCTTCGAGCGCGTGTTCGCTGAGGCGAGTGGTGGCGGCGTGGTCGAGGTAGATCGCAGTCTTCATGGGGCGATACGGGGGCGGGGTATCGCCCGCCTACATACGAAAGGTTAGCGCCGTATCGGTAGACTGTCCAGCGCCTAGCGTGGCGGTCGACCGCAGACGAGGCCGAAGTCGATAGTCTCGGGGAAGGAGCCAGCTGGTCGTACGGCGAGGAGCGCTTCGCGGACGTCGCGCTCGAAGTCGTCGATGCGGTCGCCGAAAAGTGGCCGCGAGGCGAACGATGTGGACCACAGGAAACCGACCACGGAATCGAGGTCCCAGGTGTGCTCGATGAGGTATTCGCGGGCGAACTCGACGGACCAGCCGTTGCGGGGGAGGGTCTGTTCGAAGCGCTCCTGGTGGATCGCGGCACCGGCGCGGCGCTCCTCGCCGAGGTAACGCTTGATCACGGCGGTCACCGCCCGGTGCCAGTCCTCTACGCCGTCCCACCACCCGCCGCCACCGCCGAGCAGCGCTATTCCGCACCCCGGCTCGAGGAGCTCGCGAACGCGGCCGAGGACGAGGTCCCGGTCCATCCAATGGAAGGACGAGCCGCAAGTCACGAGCCGGAACGGGCCCATCTCGGGCGTGAAGTCCTCGGCGCGGCTGACCTCGAAGGAGATGTTTGCCGTGCCGCGTTCGACGGCGATGCGTTCGGCCTCGGCGATCATCCCGGCGTCGGGGTCAAGGGCGATCACCTGCTCGAAGTGCGGGGCGAGAGGGAAGGTGAGCGTTCCGGGTCCGCAGCCGAGGTCAAGCAGACGGCCGTGGCCATCGAGATCGAAGTGCTCGACGAGGTCGGCGATGAGGGTGTCGGGGTACGGAGTGCGGTAGCGCGCGTACCACGGGGCGGCGCCCGCGAAGAGGGTGGGGTCGTTGGCCACTACGTCGCTACCTCCACGACCTTTATCTTCGGGCGCGTCATCGTGAGCGTCAGGGGAACGGAGATGAACGCGCCGGCGGAGAGGATGACGAAGGCGAGGCGGTAGCTGTCGGTCTGGTCGTACATCCAGCCGGCGAAGACGGGGCCGATGAAACCGCCGAGCGTGGCGATGGTAAAGACGAGGCCCTGGATTGCGCCGAACGCCTTCATGCCGAAGTACTCGGCCTGGAAGGCGGGCCGCACGGGGATGATGCCGCCCCAGCCGAAGGCGAAAACGGGCAGGACGTAGATGATCTGCCAGGGCTCGTAGATCGTGGCGAAGAGGAGCAGCGCGAGCCCGCAGACGCCGAAGGAGGAAGCGAGGACAAAGCGCTTGTCGGCGATGTCGGCGAGCTGGCCCATGCCGAAGCGGCCGGAGAGGCTGACCAGCGTCATCGCGGTGACGGAAGCGGCGGCGAGGCCCTCGGACAGGCCAATGGTCTTGGTGAAGTAAGGGATCTGGTGGACGATCACGGCGATCATCCCGACGTTCGTTAGCATGACGGCGAGCGACAACTGCCAGAAGTCGCGGGTGCGGACCGCTTCGCCGACGGTGAGCCCTTCGAGGGGTGCGCGCGCCGTCTTCGTGCCGTCTGGCATGAACGTCTGCGCGTCGCCGTCGGGCAGCAGGCCAAGCTCGGCGGGGTTGTTACGGATGCTCATGGCGAGCGGAAAGCAGACGACGAGCTGGGTCACGGCCATGATGACGAGAGCGTCGCGCCAGCCGAACGAAGAGATCAGGAGCTCGAGGACGAGGACCATGACACCGCTGGTGCCGGCTCCGGCCGTCATGTACGAGAGAGCGCGGCCGCGACGTCTCGTGAACCAGTGCGAGATGGCGACCATCGCGACAGGCCCGCCAGTGGCGCTCATGCCGATGGCGATGACGATGACGGACGCGTAGAACGTGACAAGCGACTCGATCCGGCTCATGAGGACGAACCCGACGGCGACGAGGACGACGCCGGTCATCATCAGTCGGCGGGCGCCCACCCGGTCGACGAAAAAGCCGACGACGGGCGAGGCGAGCCCCCCAACCTCGGAGCGCAGGGAGAAAGCGAAGGCGACGCTGGCTCGGGACCAGCCGAACTCGTCTTCGATCGGGTTGAAGAGGGCGCTGAAGCCGTAGAAGAAGGTGCCGCCGGTGAGGAAGACGATCGTTGCGCTGGCAAAGACGACCCACCAGCCGTAGAAGATGCCCCGGGATTCGGCGATGGCGGCAAGTCGCATGTTCGCAATGATGACGGGTGGAGGGTTGTGGGTGAAGGGCGACGAGTATGCATTGCCGCGCTCGTGTTGTAGCGTCGTTCGTGCAACGCGCGGATTCAGAGGAGAAGTGGAATGAGCGACCTCGTTACGTATCAGCTCAAGGAATCGATCGCCAGCATCACGATGGACGATGGCAAGGTGAACGTGTTGTCGCTCCAGATGCAGGCGGAGCTCAACGCGGCGTTGGATCAGGCCAAGGCCGACCGGGCGACTGTCCTGCTTTCCGGGAGAGAGGGGACGTTCTCGGCGGGGTTCGACCTGCGTGTGCTAACGGCGGGCGGCCCCGATGCGCTGACGATGCTCATCGGCGGCTTCGAGCTGGCGGAACGGATGCTGTCGTTTCCGACGCCGGTGGTTATCGCGTGCACGGGAAACACGATTGCGATGGGCGCGTTCCTCATGCTTTCAGGAGACTACCGGGTGGGGGCGACGGGTTCGTACAGGATCCAGGCGAACGAAGTGGCGATCGGGCTGACGATGCCGCGCACCGCGGTCGAGATCTGCCGTCAGCGGCTGGCCCCGGCGCACTTCAATCGCGCGGTGATCCTGGCCGAGCCGTACTCACCCGAGGACGCGGTCGCCGCGGGCTTTCTCGACCGGGTGGTGGAGACTGCGGAGTTGCAGGAAGTCGCGCGGGGCATCGCCGCTCAGATGGTGAAGTTGAACCTGGCCGCTCACGCCGCCAGCAAGTTGCGGGCCCGCGAACCCGCTTTGAAGGCGATCCGTGCCGGGATCGAAGCCGACAATGCACAGCTACAAGCGATGTAGCTGCTAGGTGGACAAGAGGCCGGCGTCCAGCACGAACTGGGAGCCGGTCACGAAACGCGCGCGCTCCGACGCCAGGTAGAGCACCGCCTCGGCGACGTCTTCGGGTTCGATCCAGGGGACGCCGGGCAGGAGGTTCCCGGCGCTGCGTTCGGCGATTTCGAGCGGGGTGCTGTTTTCGAGGGCGGCGAGGCCGTCGTTCATCGGCGTGTTGACGCCCGTCGGGTGGATCGAGATGACGCGGATGTTGTGGGGCGCGAGCTCGATCGCCCAGGACTTGGTGAGGCCGGTGAGTCCCCACTTGGAGGCGGCGTAGTGCGACATGCGGTTCATCCCGCGGAGGCCGGCGATCGAGGAGTTGTTGATGATCACGCCGGACTTCTGGCCGATCATCACGGGGATGACCCGACGGCCGACGAGCCAGGCGCCCTTGAGGTTGATGTCGATCATCGCGTCCCAGGCCTCTTCGGTCATCTCGTGGGTGAGGGAGTAGCCGGCGATCCCGGCGTTGTTGAACAAGATGTCGATGCGTCCGAACTTCTCGACCGTCTCGTTGACGGCGCGCTTGATGGCGGCGTCGTCGCGGACGTCGCCTTCGAAGGGAAGGCACTCTGAGGCGAGGGAGCGGCACTCGGCTTCGAGGGAACGGAGGTCGTCCGGGGTGCCCATCTCGTAGCCGGGGTAGGTGAGCGGGCGCGCAACGTCGAAGGCGGCGATGCGGGCGCCGGCTTTGGCGAGGGCGAGCGCGGTGGCGCGTCCCTGTCCGTGGGCCGCGCCCGTGATGAAGGCGACCTTGCCAGCGAATTCGCGGTCGGGCATCAGGCCTTGGTCTCGGAGGCTTTGCGGTAATTGTCCAGGTAGTCGTCGAGGGGGATGTCGAGGGCGTTGTTGATGATGTTGGTGGCGACCATCATCGCGCCGAATGCGGTGAGGGCGACGATCTCCTCGGGCGAGAACTCGGCGGCGAGGCGGGTGTAGAGGGCGTCGGGGACGCGGGATGACGGCGTCGAGAGAGCGCGGCCGAAGTCGACAACGAGCTGTTCGCGGGCGTCGAGGGTGAGTTCGTCGGGGTTCTCGCCGGAGTCGATGAGGATGCGGCGGAAGAAGGTGGAGCAGATGAGGCAATCGGTCTGGGCCGATATCGCATGCGCGAAGAGCGTGGTCTCCCGATCGCCGAGGAACGGCGAGACCGTGTCGCGAAGCGGGTACCACGACATGAGGGCGTCGAAGGCGGGAAGCGAGTGCAAGAG
>JANLRX010000296.1:0-1761 GCA_031362025.1 Chloroflexota bacterium | reverse complement strand
GGCCTTGCGCGTCTCCTCATGATCATAGATATCGTCGCGGAACGGCTTGGCCTCAAGAAAGAGGCGCGGAACGCCCGCAATCTTGAAAGCGTAGTCGGGCCGCTTGCCTTCCTCGACGGTGGTCTCGCGTTCAACAAACTCGCGATCATCCATGCGCCATTCCAGAATGGCGAACAGCGGGTCGATAAAATTAGTGCGGACCTCTGTCTCTTGGTGTTTCTTAAGGGCGCTGGGCAACAGCCGGTGGAACTTCGAGACTAGCGCATCTATTCGGGCGAACTGGTCATCCGTAAGCATGGTGGCGTCTAGTGTAGCTGCGATGGCTAACGAGCTACTAGAGCAGATAACCGAGGGCCTTTCGGTGAAGGAATCCACTATTGCGTGCACAGCGTGTGGACCCGGAGACTTGGGAAGGGCAGGTGCTCATTGGCGTCGACTGTGGCTAAACTGAAGCCGTGCCCAAACTCCTCATCGCCACCAACAACGCTGGCAAGGTCGCCGAGTTCCGCGATCTCCTCGATGGTTGCGGGTGGGAGCTGGCGACGCCGGCTGATCTCGGCCTGACGCTGGACGTCGAGGAGACGGGCGAGACGTATGCGGAGAACGCGCGGCTGAAGGCGGAGGCCGGGGTGGAAGCGAGCGGGCTCGTGACGCTGGCGGACGACTCGGGGCTCGAGATCGAGGCGATGGGCGGGGAGCCGGGACTGCGGTCGGCGCGCTTTCTCGGGCCGGACGCGACGTTCCCGGGGCGCTTCGCGGAGATCCAGCGGCGGCTCGAAGGCCTGCCGCAGTCGCAGCGGAGCGCCCGGTTTGTCGCCGTCATCGCGATCGCGGAACCAAAGGGCGGCGTGCGGTTCGCCGAAGGCGAGGTACGCGGCCTGATCGCCGACGAAGCGCGGGGCGAGCGCGGCTTCGGGTACGACCCAATCTTCTGGCTCCCGGAGCGCTCGGCGACGATGGCGGAGTTGCCGGCGAGCGAGAAGTCTATAATTAGCCACAGGGCCCGCGCCGCGGCAGGCGCCCGCGAGATCCTCCGAGAACTCCTCCATGACCATCGAGAAGACAGTCCCACCGACTCCCGCGAATGACCCCGCGCCGCTTCTCGACGCCCTGAAACGGCCCCTGCGCGACCTCCGCATCTCCGTCACGGACCGCTGCAACTTCCGCTGCACCTACTGCATGCCGAAAGAGGTGTTTGGCCGCAAGTACGAGTTCCTCGGCCGCGACGAGCTACTGACTTTCGAGGAGATCGAGCGGTTGGCCCGCGTCTTCGTGGCGCACGGCACCGAGAAGATCCGCCTCACCGGCGGCGAGCCCACCGTTCGCCGCGGCTTGCCGGACCTCGTGCGAATGCTGCGCGCGATCGATGACCGGCTCGACCTCACGCTGACTACTAACGCCTCACGTCTCACCGGCATCGCCCAGGAGCTGCGGGACGCCGGCCTCGACCGCACCACCGTGAGCCTGGACTCGCTCGACGACGCCACGTTCCGGGCGATGAACGACGTGGACTTCCCCGTCACGACCGTGATCGACGGCATCGAAGCGGCTGTCGCGGCGAGGTTCTCGCCGGTCAAGATCAACGTCGTCGTGAAGCGCGGTGTCAACGAAGGCGAGATCGTCCCGATCGCCCGGCGTTTCCGCGGGCCCGACTACATCGTGCGCTTCATCGTGTTCATGGACGTCGGCACCACGAACGGTTGGCGAATGGACGTTGTCTTTCCGGCGGCCGAGGTCATCCAGCGCATCGACGCGGAAATG
>JANLRX010000269.1:0-1790 GCA_031362025.1 Chloroflexota bacterium | reverse complement strand
AAAGTCATCGTCATTTGAGTGACACCTCCGTATTGGACTTACTGAATCTAATCGCTATGTTGTCGCTGGAGCGGAGACGCCGCAGATGTGGAGAGTGAACCGTCCAAGTGGACGGCCCCAGCTCACACCTGGCGGGTTCATTTCGGTGAATGGGGTGCGAGTCCCCCGCTCTCCGCTCTCCTGTAGCAGATTTCATGTTGACAGGCCCCGCAGGCGAGCGGAAAATATTCGTACCAGGTGTGAGTTGTGGTCGCCTGATCGGCGGTTCACGCAGGCGAGCGGGCGAAAGCCCGCTTTTCTGTTCCTCACGTACCCTCTTCCCAGCTCGAGAGGTATCGCTCCTGGTCCGCCGTCAGGATATCGATGTCGATTCCCATCGCCTTCAGCTTTAGGCGGGCCACTTCGCGGTCGATCTCCCCCGGCACGGTGTGCACTTCCACGGGCAGGCGCTCGGTAGCTCGTGCCAGTAGCTCGCAGGCGAGGGCCTGGTTCGCGAAGCTCATGTCCATCACGCTCGCCGGGTGACCTTCCGCCGCCGCGAGGTTGATCAGGCGCCCTTCGCCGAGCAGGAAGAGCTTCCGGCCGTCCATCAGGCTGTACTCCTCCACGCTCTCGCGGATGCGACGCTTTGATTCGCTCATCTCCTCCAGCATGCCGATGTTGATCTCGACGTTGAAGTGACCGCTGTTAGCGAGGATCGCGCCGTCCTTCATTGTCGCGAAATGCTGGCTATCGAGGACACCACTGTCGCCCGTCAGCGTGATGAAGATGTCGCCTACGCGCGCGGCCTCGTCCATCGTCATCACTTCGCAGCCGTCCATCGTGGCTTCGAGCGCGCGGATCGGGTCGATCTCCGTAACGATTACCTTGGAGCCGAGCCCGCGGGCCCGCAGCGCGACGCCCTTGCCGCACCAGCCGTAGCCGGCGACGACAACGTGCTTGCCCGCCCAGAGAATGTTCGTCGCGCGGGTGATTCCGTCGATCGTGCTCTGGCCGGTGCCGTAGCGGTTGTCGAACAGGTGCTTCGTCATCGCCTCGTTCACGGCGATGATCGGGTAGCCGAGCGCGCCCGCCGCCGCCATCGCGCGCAGCCGGATCACGCCTGTCGTCGTCTCCTCAGTGCCACCGATGATGTCTGGCAGCAGCTCACGGCGCTCCTTGTGCAGCACCGCCACGAGGTCGGCGCCGTCGTCCATCGTCACCTGCGGGTTGGCCTCAAGCACCGCGTGGATGTGGCTGTAGTAGCGCGGGTCGTCTTCGCCGCGAACTGCGTAGGTCGAGATGCCGTAGCGGGCCACCAGCGCTGCTGCCACGTCGTCCTGCGTGGAGAGCGGGTTGCTCGCGCAGAGGGCGATCTCGGCGCCACCGGCTTGCAGGGCGAGCATCAGGTTCGCGGTCTCCGTCGTGACGTGGAGGCACGCGGCAACTCGGAGGCCCTTCAACGGCTTCTCTTTCTCGAACTGGTCGCGGATCAAGCGCATGACCGGCATCTCGCGCGCCGCCCACTCGATCCTGTCGACTCCCGCGTCGGCGAGCGCGAGGTCTTTCACGTCATGCTTTACGGTTTGATCGGTATTTACCATCAGGACTCCTTCACTGCGTGGGCCTCGTCTAGTTCGTTGGCGATCTGTTCTCGGATTCGGATCACGGACTCCCAGCCCGGAATGTAGTTGTCGCGTCGCGGGCTGAATTCCTGCCACGGCGCCTCTTCTGTCTTCCACACCTCAAACACGCGCCGCAGCTCCACGATCGGGTCAGGGTGGTCGTCCACCCGCAGGTCAACGAGCGCG
>JANLRX010000265.1:0-4381 GCA_031362025.1 Chloroflexota bacterium | reverse complement strand
GGCGACGAGCGACGGCGGCGAGACAGCAGCGCCCGGCGATCTCGAAATCTTCATGCAGGACAACTCCTTCGACCCCACAGAACTCACAGTCGTCTCCGGTGAAGACGTTTCGATCGCCGTTCACAACGAAGGCGCGGCCATCCACAACGTGCGGATCGCCGGCGTCGATGGGGATTACGACACCGGCGACGACATCGTGTCCGACCCCGAGACGATCCGCGGCGGCCAGAGCGGCGCCATCGAGTGGACCCCGGAAGCGCCCGGCGAGCAGGACTTCCGCTGCGACTTCCACCCGACCGAGATGACCGGCACGATCACAATCCAGTAAGCCCCGAAGCGCCTAGCCCGGAGCCGCCTCCTACGCCTTCTCGGCCGTCTTCGCTCGCTCCGTTTCGATCAGCTCGCGGCGCAGGATCTTGCCCGACGGCGTCTTTGGGATCGCGTCCACGAACTCGATCTCCCGCACCTTCTTGTACGGCGCAACGCGCTCTTCGACGAACCTCATCAGCTCTTCGACCGAGGCGCTCTGGCCCTCGCGCATCACGAGGAACGCCTTCGGCACCTCGCCCGACTCATCGTCGCGCTTCGGGATCACGGCGGAGTCTAGGACAGCAGGGTGCTCCATCAGCAGCGCCTCAAGCTCGGCCGGCGCGATCTGGTAGCCCTTGTACTTGATCATCTCCTTCTTCCGGTCGAGGATCGTGACATAACCCTCCTCGTCCATCGAGACGATGTCGCCGGTCTTGATCCAGCCGCCGCCGGGCAGGCACTCGGCGCTGTCTTCGGGGCGCCCCCAGTAGCCCTGCATCACCTGCGGGCCGAACACCATCAGCTCACCGATCTCACCGCAGCCAAGCTCGCTGCCGTCGTCCAGTGAAACGACCTTTTCAACCGTGTCGGCGATGGGCGGGCCGACGGTGGCGTCCTTGACGCGCGTCGTCGGGTTCACGTTCGTAACGGGGCTCGTCTCGGTCATCCCGTAGCCCTGGAGGACGATCGTGTCGAGCGCCTTGCTGGCGGCCCGGGCGACCTCCTGCGGGAGGGGAGCGGCGCCGCTCATGATCATGTTGAGGCTGGAGGTGTCGTACTTCTTGATGTCCGGGAAGTTCGCCATCACCAGCAGCGCCGGCGGGACCGCGAACAGGTTCGTGATCTTGTAGCGCTGGATGAGGTCGAGGCAGAGGTTCGGGTCGAACCGCGGCATGATCACCTGCGGGTAGCCCCCGGCGAAACCGCAGGCCATCAGCACCACCATTCCGTAGATGTGGTAGAACGGCAGGAAGTCCAGGTAGACGGAGTAGCCGCTGCTCAGCCCCGTGCTCAGCGTCTGCCGGACGTTCGAGACGAGGTTGTAGTGACTTAACATAACTCCCTTCGGCATACCGGTGGTGCCGGAGGAGTAGGGGAGGGCGGCGAGGTCTTCCTTCGGGTTCAGGGCGAACGCCTGTGGCTCCGGCGGCGCTTCCGCGGCCAGCTTCCAGACGTCCTCGATTGCGAAGACGTGCTTCAGGTTCGGGAGGTGCTCGCGGACCTGCTCGACGAGCGGGCAGAGCGGGCCCATCGCGAAGATCGCGGTGGCGTCGGAGTCCTCGAGCTGGTGCAGAAGTTCGCGTTCTTTGTACAGCGGGTTGAGCGTGGTCACCGTACCGCCGGCGAACAGCGTTCCGTAAAAGGCAATGAAGTACTCGGGCGCGTTCGCCGAGAAGATGGCGATCCGGTCGCCCTTCTTGATCCCGTTGTCCTGCAGGTAACGGCCGAGACGGCGGCAAGCCTCCCAGGCCTGCGCGAACGTGTACGAGGTGCCGTCGTAGTTGATGAGCGCTGGCTTGTTCGCGTACTTCTCCGCAGACGGCGTGAGGAAGTCCGTGAGGGAGACCTCGGCGTAGGGCTCAAGGCTGAACCAGGGGCTGTGGTGGATGGTCATGGCTAGTCCTTCCTGGCGACGTAGTAGGCGTTCATGATGTCGCCCTCAACGCGGGCGATGTTGACGTTGGCGAACCCGGCAGCGTTCAGCATCTTCGCGGCGAGTTGCTCGCCCCACATCGTGCCGAGACCTTCGCCGCCGAGAGCGAGCGAGACGGTCATGCAGTGCAGGGTCGAGATGCTGTAGAACATCGGGGCCATCGGGTTCTGGGCGTTGTCTTCGAGGTTGCTCGAGCCCGCGATGTCCACCATCAGGAACGTGCCGTCCGGCCGCAACGCCTTCGCGATGTTTGCGAGCACCTTCGTCGGTGCCGCCTGGTCGTGGATCGAGTCGAACGCTGTGATCAAATCGAACGCCGCGGAGTCGTCCAACGTGGCGACGTCCTTGCGGGCGAAGCGGGCGTTACCGAGGCCCAGTTGCTTGGCTTCCGCGTTTCCGGCAGCCACTCCCTCATCCGAGAAGTCGTAGCCGGTGAAGCGGCTGTTCGGAAATTCGCGGGCCATCACGTTGATCGCGTGGCCCTGCCCACAGCCGACGTCCAGCACATCGATGCCCTCGCGCAGGCGGTCGGTCAGGCCTGGGACGAGCGGCAGGGTGGCCTGGAGAAGCGTAGCGTCGACGATTTGCGCGCTCTCCTCGGCCATCAGCTCCTGGAACTTGGCGAACGAGGAGTACGGAACGCCGCCGCCGTTTCGGAACGCATCCAGTATCTGGTCCTCGACGATCCCGAAGAGCGCCATGAACTGGGACATCGTGGCGATGTTGCCGGGTCCGGCGGCGCGTGTCAGGGATGCGGCGTGCTCCGGCGGCAGGCGGTAAGCCTTGGTCGCGGCGTCGTATTCCATGATTCCGCCGGTGACCATCGCGCCGAGCCATTCACGCACGTAACGCTCGTTGAGGCCGGCTCCCTTCGCGATCTCTTCGCTTGTCGACGGCGGCATCGTGGCGAGCTTGTCGAAGAGACCGGTGCGGTGCCCGACGCTTGTCATCAAGCTGAGCATGCCGCCGGTGAGGATGCCGATCATCTGGCCGGCGAACGCCTCAGCCTTCTGCTGGTCGATTGCCTGGGTTGTCATAACGCCTCCTTGGTGTTTGCGAGGATCCGTATGCTAGGGCGGAGCGGGTTCAGTCGCCCAGCTGTGTTGTGTAGCCGAGGGCGATCAGGTCTTCCACGTATTCGGAGCGCCAGCCGGGATTCGGGATCGGCACATGCCGCTCGCGGAACCAGTGGTGGATCTTCCCGTACTGGTCCTCGAGGTAGCGGCGCCAGGTGTCCTCCTCCTCGAACAGGTCGGGGTCAACCTCTTCCAGCCGCTTCTCCATCTCGTCCGGCTCGATGTCGAGGTCCTCGCGCCAGTAGTCGGCGAGGTAGTCGAGCGTCTCCTCCATGTTTCGGCGGCACTCGTCGAGGAGCGCCAGCATGAACTGCTCTTCGTCCACCTTGCGGCCGCGGAGGCGGGTCTGGGTCGCGCAGTCCTCGCAGAGGAGCACGAACTTGCGGGCGTCGCAGTTCTCCTTGCGCTGGCAGCCTTCGCAGAGCGGCGCCCAGGCCGAGGCTTCGGGTAAGCGCAGGTAACCGATGAACACCTCGTCGGCGAGGCTGCCGCATCGTGGGCAGGACAGTTTTTTCGACAGGATGTCGTTTATTGCTTGCTGCCAGTCGATCTGCATAACCCCTTCCCGGAGCGTCGCTGAGCACGGTTCCCCCGTGACGCTTACGGCAAAGACATATGTTAGGCGATTGACCGTAGCTGTCAACCGTAGCTAAGGGACACGGAACATGGAACCTGGAACAAGGAGGGCCCTGGGGCAACCTCTGTCCATGTTCCCAGTTCCATGTTCCCAGTTCCCAGTTCCCAGTTCCTAGTCCCTAGTCCCTAGTCCCTAGTTCCCAGTTCCCAGTTCCCGGCTCAAGCGTGAACCACCCAGCCTGCCCCGGCATCTCCTCCACCCCCACCGTCACGCCCGTAACATTGGCCGCGCCGCGCGCCCGCAGGTCCGCCACGATGCGCCCGGCGAACCACTCCGCGAGCCGTTCCGCCGTCGTGTTGTCGATCTCGAGCGTGGCGACATCCGCTTCCGGCATGACATAACGTCGATCACCCCACCGCAGCTCAAGCTCGCCGGCGGCGCGTGAGGACGTCAGTTCGGCGTTCTTCGTCGGCAGGAGGAACTTGTGGTCGAGCTCCTTGCAGAGGCCGCGGACCAGCGCCTTCGCCTCCGAAAAGTCGATCACCCACGAATCAGGGGTCAGCAAACCTTCGAACTCCACCATCACGTCGTAATTGTGGCCGTGCAGCGGCTCGCACTCCCGGCCAAACGTCGTGAAGTGCGCCGCGGCAAACCGCAGAGTATTGCGCTCGATCTGGACTCTATGGGTCATCTCAGAGCGAGGATAGCCCCGGAACCCCGGAATTGCCAATCCGGGAAAGATGTTCGCACTATATATGTTATGTA
>JANLRX010000247.1:0-1623 GCA_031362025.1 Chloroflexota bacterium | reverse complement strand
GAACGAATACCAATCGCAGTTGAAACCAGCGTAGGGGCGACCGGCCAGTCGCCCCTACGCTGGTGAACCAACCCACAACAGAGGAGACAACATGCGCCAGAAGGTAACAATCGTCGGCGCCGGGATGACCGGCGGCACTATCGCACAAAAGCTCGCTGAGACCGGCCACATCGACATCGTCCTCCAGGACATCGTCGAAGGCCTCCCGCAGGGTAAGGCGCTCGACCTCTCCGAAGAGGCGGCCCATGCCGACTTCAGCGCCCGGATTATCGGTACGAACGATTGGGCCGAGACCAAGGGCTCAGATGTCGTTGTGATCACGTCAGGCCTGCCGCGCAAGCCTGGAATGACGCGCGAAGAGCTGCTTAACATCAACGCCCGCATCGTCCGCGATGTCGCGACCGCGGCCGCGAAAGCGTCTCCGAAAGCGACGTTCGTGATCTTCGCGAACCCGATGGACGCGATGTGCCACGTCACCCTGGAAGCCACTGGCCTGCCGGCGAATCGCGTCGTGGGCCAGGGCGGGATGCTGGACAGCGCCCGTTACCGCACATTCCTGGCCTGGGCGGCCGGCGTGTCGATCGTTGACGTGAGCGCCAATGTCCTGGGTGGTCACACCGAGGCAACGATGGTCCCGATCGTCAGCACATCGACTATCGGCGGGGTGCCAATCACCTCGATGCTTTCAAAGGAGCAGATCGACACCTGCGTGCAACGGGCGAAGAACGGTGGCGCGGAGATCGTCGCGCTGCTCAAGACGGGCTCTGCGTTCTACGCTCCCGCCGCGGCAACCGCCGAAATGGTCGAGGCGATCCTGCTCGATCAGAACCGCGTAATGCCGTGCGCCGTCGTCGGACGCGGCCAGTACGGCATCACCGGCACGTTCATCGGGCTGCCCGTCAGGTTGGGCGACGGTGGCGTCGAGGCGATCTACGAACCACCGCTATGGGATGATGAGGTCGAGGGCATCAAGGCTGCCGCGAAGGCGACGGACGAGCTGGTAGCACTGATCGAGAAGAAGTAGGCACAACGCAAATGTAGGGGCGAGGCATGCCTCGCCCCTACATTTGCGGTCAATCGACCAGCCCGCGCACCTTGCCCATCGCTTCGAGGAAGCCGTCTACGGTTTCGCCGTATCGGGAGAACGTGGGGTCGAGGATCAGTTCGTTGGCGCCGATTGCCTTCACGGCCTGCGCGTCGGCGGTGATCTGGTCCCAGGTGCCGGTGAAGATCCAGCGGTCATCGCCCAGCGGCTTGTCGGTGACGTCGAGGTTGCCGCGGACGACCAGCTCCAGAGCGTCGGGGTTGCGGCCGGCGTCCTTGGCCATCGCCTTGATTGCGCCCCACATCTGCTCCATGCCGGGCACCGGGATCGCGACGGGCATCCAGCCGTCGGCCAGCTTCGCGATGCGCTTCATCGCGGCGGGCGCGAAGGCGGCGAGGTAGATCGGCGGACCGGACTTCTGGGCGGGCTTCGGGTTGATGTGGGACTTCGAAAGCTGGAAGTACTTGCCGTCGTATTCCGCCGGGTCGTGCTGCCAGATCTCGCGCAACACTTCGATGAACTCGTTCGCTCGTCTGCCGCGCTTGCTCGCGTCCGCGTTCGTGGCCTCGTACTCGTCC
>JANLRX010000244.1:0-5686 GCA_031362025.1 Chloroflexota bacterium | reverse complement strand
CAAGGAGAAGGGGATCACCACGGTCGTGTTTGACCGCGGCGGGTTCCGCTACCACGGACGAGTGAAGGCGCTTGCCGAAGCCGTCCGTAAGGGAGGCGTTGCCTTCTAGCGAAAGCTGGGAACGAGGAAGCTATGTCCAATCCACGAAAGTACATCGCAAAGAACGAGCGGGTAGACCCGGGCGACCTGGAGCTACAGGAGAAGGTCGTCTTCATCAACCGCGTGGCCAAGGTGATGAAGGGTGGCCGCCGCTTCCACTTCACGGCGATCGTCGTCGTGGGTGATCAGGCGGGCCGCGTCGGCGCTGCCATGGCCAAGGCGACAGAGGTCCCGGAGTCGATCCGGAAGGCCGCGACCGTCGCCCGCAAGCACATGATCAAAGTTCCGATGGTCGGGACGACGATCCCGCACCCGCTGCAGGTACGCTTCGGCGCGTCGAAGGTGCTCATCAAGCCGGCCCCGGCTGGTACGGGCCTCATCGCTGGTGGTGGTGTGCGCGCGGTGCTGGAGATGGCCGGTGTGAAGGACGCGGTCGCGAAGTCGCTTGGTTCGAGCAACCACGCCAACACCGTGAAGGCGACGATTCTCGCGCTGTCGATGCTGCGCTCCCCCCAGGAAGTGCTGGACCGGCGGCGGCAGTTCTCATCGGAGGCCACCATTGGCCGATAAGCTGCGAATCACCTGGAAAAAGAGTTCAATCGGATACAAAGAAGACCAGAAGCGGACGATCACCGCGCTGGGCCTGAGGCGGCTGGGACACCACGTGGACCAGCCGGATAATCGGGCCGTGCGTGGTATGATCAACAAGGTCCGCCATCTCGTCGTAGTTACAGAGGATCCTCAGGACTAATGCAAGCCAACCAACTTAGACCCGCCAAAGGGGCACGCCATGCCCGCAAGCGCGTGGGCCGCGGTAATGCCAGCGGTCACGGCACCTATTCCACTCGTGGAGCAAAGGGCCAGAAGGCGCGCAACAAGGTGCCGCGCTGGTTCGAGGGCGGCCAGACGCCGCTCCTACGTCGGTTGCCCCGAAAGCGCGGGTTCACGAACCCGTTCCGCGTCGAGTACGCGCCGGTGAACCTCCGTGACTTGAACCGCTTCGACGACGGCGCGGAAGTGACTGTGGAAGCGCTAAAGGACGCGGGCATTCTGAGCACGACCCGCAAGCCCGTCAAGATCCTGGGCACGGGCGATCTCGACAAGAAGCTGACTGTGCGCGCCCAGAAGTTCTCGATGGCCGCGCGCGAGAAGATCGAGGCTGCCGGCGGCACCGTAGTAGAGATTGGGGCCGATGGCAACAGCAGCTAGAGCACAGACCCAGCAGAAGGGGCCTCCGCAGCTAATCCAGGCGGCGATGGCGGCTATCCAGCAGCCGGACATCCGGCAGAAGCTGCTGTTCACCTTCGCGATGCTGGTGATCTTCCGGTTCGTTTCGAACCTGCCGGTGCCGGGCGTAAACCCCCTGGCCCTCCAGCAGATCTTCGAGCGGAGCACGGTCCTCGGATTCCTGAACATCTTCTCCGGCGGCGCGCTGGCGAACATGAGTGTCGCGGCGATGGGCGTCTACCCGTATATCACGGCCTCGATCGTTATGCAGCTGATGGTGCCGATCGTGCCGACGCTGCAGGCCCTGACCAAAGAAGGCGAAAGCGGCCGCAAGCAGATCAATATCTACACGCACTGGATGACGGTGCCGATGGCGTTCGTGCAAGCGTACGGACAGCTGATCATCATCCAGAGCCAGGGCGGCATCACGGGTATCGAACTTACGGGCCCGAACGCGCTGCCCACGTTCTCCGCGGTGATCACGATGACAGCCGGGACGATGTTCCTGGTCTGGATCGGTGAGCTGATCAGCGAGAAGGGCATCGGCAACGGTATCTCTGTGCTGATCTTCGCGGGCATCATCTCGGGTATCCCGCAGCTCGTCACGGGACGACTGTATGAGGGTGTCGGGGCGACGATCTCGTCGACCGTGCTTCTGTTCGCGTTCCTGATCGGTCTGGTGGCGTTTATCGTCTTCTTCCAGGAGGCCGTCCGGCGAATCCCGGTGCAGTACTCGAGAAGCGTGTTCCGGTCCGGGCGCATGTACCGGCAATCCGGTGCCACGCACGTCCCCCTAAAGGTGAACTCCACGGGCATGATCCCGATGATCTTCGCGTTTTCGATCATCATATTCCCGGCGTTCGTCGGGCAGGCGCTGGCCGCTTCCAGCAACAGCACGATGGCCTCGTTCGGCGACAATTTGCAGTCCATCTTCAACCCGGCCAACGTTGGCTACTGGGTATTCGTATTCGTTACGGTCATCGTGTTCACGTTCTTCTACACGATGATCGTCTTCCAGCAGCAGAACCTGGCGGAGAACCTGCAACGGCAGGGCGGCTTCATCCCCGGTATCAGGCCGGGACGCCCCACTGACCAATACATCAACCGCGTACTGATC
This sequence comes from Chloroflexota bacterium, assembly GCA_031362025.1. GTDB lineage: Bacteria > Chloroflexota > Dehalococcoidia > SM23-28-2 > RBG-16-64-32 > DATKKM01. The sequence goes on along the minus strand of JANLRX010000244.1, from coordinate 3,243 downwards.
CGCATCACATGGGGAGGCGCCTTCTTCCTGGGGTTTGTCGCCGTAGCGCCGTATGTCTTCCAGAAGATTCTCGGCGTCAGTGACATCACGGGAAACACAGGGCAGAGGTCCACCACGTTCGGACTTACGAGCAGTGGTCTTGTCATCGTCGTCGGCGTTGTGCTGGACACGATGCGCCAGATCGAGGCCCAGCTCATGATGCGTCAGTACGAAGGCTTCATCCGGTAGGGCGCCGTGTACGTCCTCCTTCTCGGCCTGCCGGGCGCAGGTAAAGGTACCCAGGCGCAGCGTCTCCAGCGAGAGACCGGCCTCATACATGTGACGACCGGCGAGATCTTCCGCGAGAACATTCGCAACGAGACGCCTCTGGGCAAGCTGGCCAAGCCTTTCGTCGAGAGCGGCCAGCTGGTCCCGGACGAAATCACGATCGGCATGCTCTTGGACCGCATCAGCCAGCCCGACTGCGAGAACGGCTGTATGCTGGACGGCTTCCCACGCAACACCAAGCAGGCTGAGGCCCTGGATGGGGCGCTCGCCGCCCAGGACAAGCAGATAGACCGGGCGATCTACATCAAGGTGGACCCGGAAGAGCTGGTGCGCCGCCTGGCCGGCCGGTGGAGCTGCCCACAGTGCGGCGCCGTGTACCACGAGCAAAGCGCACCCTCCAAGACGGCGGGCATCTGCGACAACTGCAGCTCCGTCCTTACCCAGCGCGAGGACGACAAGCCGGAAGTGGTGCGGACCCGTCTTGAAGTGAACATGAAGAACCTCGATCCACTGCTGGCCTACTACCGCGGCCAGGACAAGCTGGTCGAAATCAACGGCGAGCGCGAACCGGAGGAGATCACCAAGGACATCGAGCGGCTGATTCCGGCGAAGGCGAACTAACATGCCGATCATCGTGAAGTCCGAAGACGAGATCGCGATCATGCGAGAGGCCGGCCGCCATGTGGCCGAGGTGCTCCAGATCCTCGTCGATGCTGTGCGCCCTGGGGTCATCGAGCTTGAGCTGGACGAGATCGTGCGGAAGGAGTTCAAGAAGCGGAACATCATCCCGACGTTCCTCGGCTACTACGACTATCCGGCAACGGTCTGCATCTCGATCAACGATGAGATCGTGCACGGCATCCCCGGCAAGCGGGAGATCGCGGACGGGGACATCGTGAGCCTGGACCTGGGCTGCACGCATCGCGGGTTCGTGGCTGACTCGGCGCTCACGGTCGGCTGCGGGTCGATGACACCGGAGAAGCAGCGGCTGATCGACACCGGCAAAGAGGCGATGTGGCGCGGGATCAACGCAGCGCGCGCTGGCGGCCGGGTGGGTGACATCGGCCACGCGATCCAGACGTACGCCGAGGGCGAAGGCTACGGCGTCGTCCGGGAGTACGTGGGGCACGGCGTGGGCCGGCAGATGCACGAAGACCCGCAGATCCCGAACTACGGGACACCGGGCACGGGCCCGGTACTGCGCGCCGGTATGGTCATCGCGATCGAGCCGATGGTTAACATAGGCACCTGGGAGACGAAGCGGGACCCCGACAACTGGACGGTCCGGACGAAGGATGGCTCGCTTTCGGCGCATTTTGAGCACACCCTTGCCATAACAGAAGGGGAGCCCCAGGTACTAACGTTGCCGTAAAGGTTGCCATTCTATACACTAAGACTTTCGGGTACCAATCACATGAGGGAGGTCCGGGCCGCGCGGCCAAATGCCTAAGAAGGAAGCAATAGAAGTAGAGGGAACGATCAAGGAAAACTTGCCCAACGCCATGTTTCGTGTAGAATTGGCAAACGGGCATAAAGTGCTCGCACATGCATCTGGCAAGATCCGGATGCACTTTATCCGAATCCTCCCCGGAGATAAGGTCCTGGTTGAGCTGTCTCCCTACGACCTGACCCGCGGACGAATCACTTATCGCTTTAGGTAGGAAATTTGAAAGTACAAGCATCAGTTAAGAAACGCTGTGAAAAATGCAAAATTGTGCGCCGTGAAGGCGTGGTTCGTTGTATCTGCCAGAACCCACGCCACAAGCAGAGGCAAGGGTAGGAGGTCCGCATGGCCCGTATCTCTGGTGTAGACATCCCGCGCGACAAGAAAGTCGACGTGTCGCTCTGCTACATCTTCGGCATCGGACGCCCCACGGCGGAGAAGCTCTGCGACACGGCCGGCGTCAACCGGGAGACGAAGGTCCGCGACCTGACCGACGACGAAGTTAACCGCATCCGAGACCTCATCGACAAGAACCACGTGGTGGAGGGCGAGCTGCGCAAGCAGGTTCGCACGGACATCCAGCGGCTGATGGAGATCAACAGCTACCGGGGCGTCCGCCACCGCCGGGGCTTGCCTGCACACGGGCAGCGCACCAAGACAAACGCACGCACCAAGCGCGGGCCGCGACGGACAGTCGCCGGTAAGCGCCGGGCCGCTGCGAAGAAGTAGGAACTCATGGCTGAACGCAAGACGAAGACACGCCGAAGAGAGAAGAAGAACGTCCCGGTTGGGAAGGCCTTCATCACTTCGACGTTCAATAACACCGTTATCACGCTCACCGACCCGAACGGCGCGGTGCTTTCGTGGGCCTCCGCTGGCACGGCCGGCTTCAAGGGCTCGCGCAAGAGCACACCGTACGCCGCCGGCCTCGCCGCCGAGACTGCCGCCCGCCGCGCGATGGAGCACGGCCTGCGCCAGGTTGAGGTGCGGGTGAAGGGGCCGGGCAGCGGTCGTGAGTCCGCGATCCGTTCCCTGCAGTCCGCCGGTCTGCAGGTCACCAGCATTCGAGACGTTACGCCCATTCCCCACAACGGTTGCCGCCCCCCAAAGCGGCGTCGCGTTTAGGAGCAATACCAGAACATGGCAAGATACACCAACCCCCGTTGCAGACTGTGCCGCCGCCTGGGCGAGAAGCTATACCTCAAAGGGGAGAAATGCTTCTCGAACTGCACGTTCGACAAGCGGCCTTTCCCGCCGGGCCAGCGGTCCACCCGCCGCCGAAAGATCTCTGACCGAGGTCTGCAGTGGCGCGAGAAGCAGAAGGCCCGCGCCGTCTACGGGGTGCTGGAGTCCCAGTTCCGCAAGTACTACGAAGAAGCAGTGCGCCGCCCCGGTGTCACCGGCGAGACCCTCCTCCGCACGCTAGAGATGCGGATGGACAACGCTGTCTACCGGCTGGGATTTGCGACGTCCCGCCAGCAGGCACGCCAGCTCGTATCACACGGGCTGTTGGGTGTTAACGGTCGCAAGAC
>JANLRX010000231.1:0-2958 GCA_031362025.1 Chloroflexota bacterium | reverse complement strand
CGCGCTCTTCCGCAACCGCGCGATCACCGACCCTTACGAACCCGGCTCCACGTTCAAGCTGTTCACGATGGCGGCGGCGCTGGACCAGGGGCTCGTGACGCCGGGGACATCCTGGTACGACAACGGGCAGTTGGACTTTGGCGAGTGGACCATCCGCAACTGGGACAACTCCTCGAACGGCACGCAGTCGGTGCAGGACATCCTGACGAAGAGCCTGAACACCGGCGCCGCGTGGCTCTCCGACCTCTGCGGGCCGCAGATCTTCTATGACTACGTGGCACGGTTCGGGTTCGGGACGGCGACAAGCAGCGGCCTTTCCGGCGAGGTGGACGGCACCGTGCGCTCCCCGTTCAACGACCCGGTCAACTGGGCGGAAGTCGATATGGCGACGAACAGCTTCGGGCAGGGGATCAGCGCGACGCCGCTGCAGGTGGCGATGGCGCTGGCGGCGATCGCGAACGGAGGGACGCTGATGAAGCCGCAGTTCGTGAAGGAGGTCGTCGGGCCGCTGGGCACCGAAACGCGCGCTCCGGAGGCCGTACGGCAGGTGATGTCCCCGGAGACGTCGCGTACCTTGCTGGACATGATGGGCGTTGTGGCTGATAACACGTCAAAGAGCTTGCTGGACGTGCAGGGCTACCGGATCGGTGGCAAGAGCGGCACGGCGAACATCGGCGACCCGAACGGCGGCTACAAGCCGGACACGTACATCTCGTCGTACGCCGGGATCGCGCCGCTGGACAACCCCGAGATCGCGGTGCTGATCAAGGTGGACGAACCAAAGGACGTGCCGTGGGGCACCGTCGTCGCGGCGCCTGCGTTCGATGCGATCGCGGAGAAGATCCTGGCGTACCTCAAGGTGCCGCCGACGGAACCGGTCGCCGTTCGGAACCTGGATGAAACCGATGAAGGCTAACGTGATAGAGAAGCTGGGAGTGGAAGACGTGCACGAGGCACTCGGCGGAACGCTGGTCGCTTCCCGCGCGCCGGACGCCGTTGCCTTCGAGCGCGGGTCGATCGACTCTCGCGAGTCCGCGGCGGGCGATCTGTTCTTCGCCCTGCGCGGTGAGAATCACGACGCGCACGACTTCATTGCGTCTGCGGTGGCGGCGGGCGCGAGTGGCGTAGTCGTTGGCCGGCCGGTTGAGGCGGGAGATGCAGCGCTATTCCACGTAAGCGACCCGCTCAACGCGCTCCAACGGCTCGCCGCGACGTGGCGGCGCAAGCACACGGCGAAGGTCATCGGGATCACCGGTAGTGTCGGTAAGACGACGGCCAAGGAAGTGATCGCGAGCGTGCTCTCGCGCCGGTACAACACGCTGAAGACGGAAAAGAACCTCAACACCGAGATCGGGGTGCCGCTGACGCTGCTCCGGCTGCGGGCGGAACACGAACGCGCCGTCCTGGAGCTCGGGATGTATGTGCCCGGCGACATCGGCCTGCTGGCGCGGATCGCGCGGCCAGAGGTCGGCGTCGTGACGAACGTCAGTCCGGTGCACCTGGAGCGCGTGCGTTCGTTCGGGCGGATCGTGGCCGGCAAGGCGGAACTGGTGGAGGCGCTGCCGGCGGACGGTCTCGCCGTGCTCAACGGCGACGACGCGCGAGTGACAGCGATGTCGCGACGGATGCGCGCCCGGACCGTGCTCTTCGGTACGTCCGAACAGTGCGACGTGCGCGGGACGGCCGGCCAGAGCCGCGGCCTCGATGGCTTTTCGTTCCGGCTGCACCATGCCGGCGAGTCGGTCGACGTGGACTGCCCGCTGGCGGGGCGACACCACGTGTACCCGGCGCTCGCGGCGGCGGCGGTGGCCCTGAACGACGGCATGACGCTCAGCGAGATCGCGGAAGCGCTGCACGAGGTGCGGCTGGACCTGCGGCTCACGGTGCGCCAGGGGCCGAACGGCTCGACGATCATCGACGACTCCTACAACGCGAGCCCGGCCTCGATGCTGGCTGCGCTCGACCTGCTTTCCGAAACGCCGGGCCGCCGAATCGCCTTGCTGGGGCAGATGCGGGAGCTTGGTACGGAGGACCGTGGGGGACACGAGCGCGTTGGGACCTACGCCGCGGGCAAGTGCGACCTGCTGCTCGTCGTTGGCGAAGAGGCGCGGGTGCTGGCTGACGCGGCGCGCTCGGCAGGAGCAAACGTTGAATGGCTGCCGACGGCAGAACAAGCGGCCGAGCGTCTGCGCAAGGAGCTGCGCGCGGGCGACCACTGCCTGATCAAGGCATCGCGTGCGGTGGGGCTGGAGAGCGTCGTGGAAGCGTTGGTGGCAAAGTGATCGACGCGCTAACGATGGCCGCGTTCGCGATCGCGTTGACCGTTGTGGCCGGGTACCCCGCTGTTGCGACGCTGCGCCGATTGAAGATCGGCAAGGAGATCAGCGAGTGGGGGCCGGAGACGCACCACGTGAAGGCCGGCACCCCGACGATGGGCGGCGTGATCATCGTGGCGGCGATTGCCGTCGTGACGATCGCGGCCAACCTCATCGAGCGGTGGTCGATCGGGCTGCCGCTTCTGACGATGGGTTGTCTCACGCTCCTGGGCTTCGCCGATGATCTCGGATCACTGCAGGGCCGCGATCAGCACGCCCTCACGAAGCGCGTAAAGTTCGTCGCGTTCCTCGCGATCGGCCTGGGCGCAGCGTGGGGCCTGTACGAATACCTCGAACTCGAATCGATAAACATCCCGTATCACGGTCGCGAAGAGCTGGGCTGGCTCTACATCCCGATTGCGGTTGGGGTGATCGTGCTGACGGCCGGTGGCGTTGCTGTGAGCGACGGGCTCGATGGGCTCGTCGCGGGCACCGGGGCGATTGCTTACGGTGCGTACGGTCTGATCGCGCTGACGCAGGACCAGACGTACCTGGGTGCGTTCTGCTTCACGGTCGCCGGTGTGCTCGCCGGGTTCCTCTGGCATAACTCTTACCCGGCGCGCGTGTTCATGGGCGACACCGG
>JANLRX010000207.1:0-2829 GCA_031362025.1 Chloroflexota bacterium | reverse complement strand
TCGAGGGTGTTGCCGGGGGCGGCGATCGCGGCGTTGTTGATCACCACGTCACACCGCCCGAACTCCTCGTACACTCGCTTCGCCGCAGCTTCCACCTGCTCCTCGTTGCTCACGTCCACCGGGATCGCGATCGCTCGCGAGCCGGACTTGCGCGCCGCCTCCGCCGTCTCGTCGATCGTTCCCGGCAGCTTCCCTTCGTGCCCCTCCGCCGACCGCGCCAGGCAGGCCACGTCGTAGCCCGCTGCCGCGAAGTCAATCGACAACTGTTTCCCGATACCGCGGCTCGCGCCCGTGATTACGACTACTGGGTTGCTCATTCGCACCGTCCTCTCACTGCGCCGCCTATCTTAGCTGACCGCCGGGCGGTACACGCGCTATCCTCTCCCGTATGACAGACCTTCCCGCCCCCCTCGCCGGCATCCGCGTGATCGACCTTTCGATCTGGGTGCAGGGCCCCCTCGCCGGCCAGCTCCTCGCCGACCTGGGCGCGGACGTTGTCAAGATCGAGAAGCCGGGGCAAGGCGACTTCTCTCGGGGGCTGCAGACGCTGTACGGCGCGCCGATGCGAACCGCCAACGAGAAGGCGCTCCTCTTCGAGCTGGTCAACCGCAACAAGCGCTCGATCGCCATTGAGCTACGGAAGGAGCGGGGGCAGGCGCTCCTCCACCGCCTGGTTGAGGGCGCCGACGTCTTCGTGACGAACCTCTTGCCGGGGACGCTTGCCACGTTCGGCGCTACGCCGGAAAAACTGCTTGGGGTGAACCCGCGCCTCATCTACGCGCTCGGCGCCGGGCTCGCTGTGCAGGGCGAGCTGGCGGACCGGGCAGCGCAGGACACCACCGGCACGGCGTATTCGGGCTTCATGTACGCGATCTCGAAGGATGGCGACCCGTACTACGCCCCGGGCGCCATCGCCGATCTGCTTTCGGGAACGAACCTCGCGTTCGCTACGATGGCCGCGCTCTACCGCCGCCAGCAGACAGGCCGAGGCGAAGTCGTCAGCACCTCGCTCCTCCAGGGGATGCTGTGGCTCCAGCAGCTGCACGTCGGCGCCATCGCCAACACCGGCGAGGAGCTGCGCCCCTTCGACCCGCAGAACGCCGCGAACGCCTTCCTCAACATCTACCGCTGCGCCGACGGCGAATGGCTTGCGCTGGGCATGACCGCGATGAACACGGAAGACTGGTACACCTTCTGCGACACGATCGGCCGGCCCGAACTCAAGGATGATGCTCGTTTCACCCGTAACCGTGGCCGCATCGACCACGCCGCCGACCTAGTCGCGATCATCAGCGAAGCGATGGCCTCTCGTCCCCGCGACGAATGGCTCGCCGCGATCTCCGCCTCCGGCCTCCCCTGCGGCCCCGTCCGCCACCTCCGCGAAGTCATCACCGACTCCCGCGTCCTCGCCGACAACGTCCTCACTACGACGCCTCACGGGATGACGTACGTCCGCGCGCCATTCAACGTCGCTGGCGTCGCAGAGTCTTCCGCTGACGCGCCGGATTACGCAGCGGACACGTTCGTGGTGCTTACGGAAGCGGGGCTTACGCCAGAGGAGATCAGCGCGCTGCAAACGGACGAGATCGTCTGGTAGGGCGACTACCGCGAACGCCGGTACTTCACTCCGTTGCCCTCGTTCACGTAATAGATGAAGTCCATGTCCCCGGGGTTGGCTCCCGCCGCGAACAAGACCTGACCGATCTCCGCCCGGTGGTGCGCGCTGTGGTTCGCCGTGTGCTCCATGATCTGCCAGCGCGGCCACTCGTACGTCTGGCCATCACGTGAGGCCTGCACCGTCGCGTCCAGCGACTCCGGCGTCTGAGCAGCGGCCAGCTCGTCCAGCATCGCTTGCGACTCGGCGAGTTGTTCCCGCACGTACGCCGCGATACCAACCGTCGGCGGGTCCAGCGGCGCTATGAACCCGTTCCCCGCCGCGACACTTCCCCACCCGCGCTGCACCCGTGCGAGGTGCACCAAGTCGTCCGCCAGGCTGCCGTATGCCGTGCCGGGGCGCTTGGCCATCAGCGTCTCGTCGCTCAGCGTCGCTGCCGCCTCGATGATCTTCGCGTTCGTCCATTCGTTGTAGCCGAACTTCGTCTGGAAGTGCTCCGTCCACGTCATCGCTTGTCCTCCGTCGCCTCGATGTAATCGAGAAAGTCCATGTCTCCGGGCGAACGGTCTAGCCGGTGCAAGATCATCCCGATCTCGCCGCGGTGCTGGCTCCCATGCCCAAACACGTGCTCCATCATCTGCCAGCGCGGGAAAGCGTGCTCGTACCCCTCCTGCCCGCGATATGTCGCTACGCCGTCGAGGAGTTCTTCCGTCATCGAATCACACAGCCGCTTGAGCGCGGCGTGGGACTCATCGAAGCGAGCCCGTAACGTGGCCGCGGCGTCGGTGCTCGGTGCTTCCGGATCGTCCGTCGCCGTCGGCGTCCCACGCATCACGGACTCCCACCAGTTCTGCGCGTCGATCAGGTGCTGGAAGTCCTTCGCCAGGCTCCCGTATGCAGTTGATTCGCGCGGCGCCACCAGTTCGTCGTCGCCCAGTCCGGCGGCGAACTCCAGCATCCGGTTGTTCGCCCACTCGGTATAGGCGCAGCGCTCGCGGAACAGGTCGACGCGGCTCATCGTGTGGGCAGCATACGACGGGTCGCGGGTGGGCTGCATCTCGGGATGTAGTGCCGTGCGTGGCGCACGGGCGCACGGGCGCAGCGCGGGTAGCGTGGTTAGGCGTTTGTGGTTCCCGATACGTGCCTCGTGAAGACCAAGTGTCGAGGAGAAGGCTGCGCCCCTACGAGTCGTGAAGGGAGGGTGATGTCAACCG
>JANLRX010000134.1:0-8502 GCA_031362025.1 Chloroflexota bacterium | reverse complement strand
GTTGGCGCGCGGGCTGGCACACTTCGCCAGGTCGGTAATCCCGAAGCCGTTCTCCAGCAGCAGTTCGTCGGGGAAGGTGCCGTTCTCGGGCTCGGGCAGGATGTCGTACAGCATCAGCATGCGCCAGTACTGACGCCCGAGCGTCCCCTGAAGGTAGTGCCCCTTCTCGACGGACACAACGCTGGGGTTGAGCCCGACAAAAACGCACGTCAGCCCCGGCTCGAGGATATCGGCGAGTGTTTCGCACGGCTGGCCGAGCCATGTTTCGGTTGTGCGGTAGGAGGTGCTCACGCCCGCCACACAACCTTTCCGCTAGCGATCGTCGCCACCACTAGGCCACGCAGCGTCCTCTCCGTGAGCGGGGTGTTCTTCCCCTTGCTCGCGAACAGCTCAGGCTCGACGGTCCACTCGGCGTTCGGATCTAACAGCACCACGTCTCCTGGCGCGCCGCGGGATAGCGAGCCGAGTCCTTCGAGCTTGCGGTCGAGGCCGAGGGTGCGGACGGGGGCGATCGTCAGGCGCTCGATCACAGTCTCCAGGTCGAGCGCGGTGAGGGAGAGCGCGAGCGCCGTCTCGAGGCCGCTGATCCCGAACGCGGCGTGGTCGAACTCGCAGAACTTGTCCTGTGTGGCGTGCGGGGCGTGGTCCGTCGCAATGCAGTCGATCGTGCCGTCTATCAAGCCGGCGACACAGGCCGCCACGTCCTCGGGCGTGCGCAGCGGCGGGTTCACCTTGGCGTTGGTGTCGTAGAAAAGCGCGCCGCTTTCGCCGGGGCCGGTGAGCACCGCTTCGTGCGTGAGCGCCAGGTGGTGCGGCGTGACCTCGGCCGTCACGGCGATACCGCGCGCCTTGGCCTGCCGCACGAGCGCCACCGAACCGGCGGTGCTGACGTGCGCGAGGTGCACCTGCGAGCCCGTCTGCTCGGCGAGGGCGATGTTCCGGGCGATCATCGTCTCCTCCGCCGCCGCTGGGACACCCCGCAGCCCAAGACGGGTCGAGACCCACCCTTCGTGCAAAACGCCGCCCGCCGCGAGCGCCGGGTCTTCGCAGTGGTCGATGATCGGCGTCGCGAGCATGCTGGCGTACTCCAGGGCGCGGCGCATAAGGTTCGCGTCGGCCACGGGCGAGCCGTCATCGCTGAAGGCGACCGCGCCGGCGTTGGCCAGCTCTGCCAGCTCGGCGAGCTGCTTCCCGGCCCGGCCCTTCGTGACGCAAGCGATCGGCAGCACCCGCACGACGCCCGTGTCAGCCGCGCGCTTGATCACGAACTCGACGGCGCCCGCGGAGTCAATCGGCGGCTCCGTGTTCGGCATCGCGCAAACCGTGGTGAACCCACCCCGCGCCGCCGCTTGCGTGCCCGTCTCGATCGTCTCCTTGTGCTCGAAGCCGGGCTCCCGCAGGTGCGTGTGTATGTCCACGAACCCCGGGCACACGACGAGCCCGGTGGCGTCGATCGTCTCGCCGCCAGCGCTAGCAGCGATCCGTCCGTCGGCGATCGCGATGTCGCCGATCGCGTCCGAGCCATTCGCCGGGTCTAGAACACGTCCGCCGCGGATCGTCAGGTCGCTCATTCGGACCTCCGGTGGCACAGCAGGTACAGCACCGCCATGCGGACGGCGACGCCGTTGGTCACCTGCTCTTCGATCACGGACTGCAGGCTCGACGCGACGGCGGGGGAAATCTCGACGCCCTCGTTGATCGGGCCGGGGTGCATGACGAGCGCGCCGGTGTTGGCGCGGGCCATGCGCTTCTCGGTGAGCTGGTAGAGGGTGGCGTACTCGCGCGTCGAGGGGAGCAGCGAGCCACCCTCGGCCGACATCCGCTCCTTCTGGAGACGCAGCGCCATCACCACGTCCGCACCCTGCACGGCGACGTCGAGGTCCGTCTGGACGGTGACGTGCGGGAGCCCAAGCGGCTCTTCTGACGGCGCGTCGTTGCGGCCGAGACCTGAGGGAAGCAGTGTCGGCGGCGCGCAGATCGTGACATCCGCGCCGGCGGTGGTGAGCGCCCAGATGTTGCTGCGGGCCACCCGGCTGTGCGCGATGTCCCCGACGATCACGACCTTCCGTCCGCGCAGCTCGCCGAGGTGGGAGCGCATCGTGTAGAGGTCGAGCAGCGCCTGCGTTGGGTGCGCGTGCCAGCCATCGCCACGTTGATCACGGACGACTGCACGTTCCGCGCGACCAGGTACGGCGCACCGGAGGACCCGTGGCGCATCACCAGCACGTCCGCACCGACGGCCTGCAACGTGCGCACGGTGTCGATCAGTGACTCGCCCTTCTCGATGCTGGAGCCGCTCGCCGCAACGTTGATGACGTCCGCGCCGAGAGCCTTGCCTGCGAGTTCGAACGAGGCTCGGGTTCGCGTGCTCGCTTCGTAGAAGAGCGTGATGATCGTGCGGCCACGGAGGGTCGGTACGCGCGGTGTGTCGCGGCCCAGCACCTCTTTCATCGCGTCGGTTGTCTCGAGAAGCAGGCTGAGTTCGTCGCTCGACAGGTCGTCCACATCGAGGAGGTGGCGGCGCGTCCACTGCGACTCGCTGTCCACGCGCGGGGGCGCTGTTGTGGCGGGGTCTTGTGTCTGTCTCATAGCTCGCCCTCCGTGCGCACGATGCGCACTTCGTCAGCACCGTCCGTCTCTTCGAGTAGCACCTCGACCGCTTCCTGGGTGGATGTTGGGATGTTCTTACCGACGTAGTCCGCGCGGATCGGGAGCTGCCGGTGACCGCGGTCCACCAGCACCGCGAGCTGGATCTCCGCCGGGCGCCCGAAGTCGGTAAGCGCATCGAGGGCGGCGCGGACGCTGCGGCCGGTGTACAGCACGTCGTCCACCAGCACGACGTTGCAGCCGTCGACACGGGGCATGTCGGACGGCTGGAGGCGGGAGCGCAGGTCCTGCGTGTTGATGTCGTCTCGGTAGAGACCGATGTCCAGCGTGCCGACAGGCGGACGCTTGTTCTCGAACTCGGCGATCGTGTCCGCCAGGCGCTGGGCGAGCGGGAGGCCGCGGGTCAACAGACCGGCCAGCACGACGTTGTCCGCGCCGTGGTTGCGCTCCACGATCTCGTGCGCGATGCGGCTGACGGCGCGACGGATCTCGTCAGCGGTGAGGACGGTGCGGCCGCTCAACAAAAATCCCTCTCACATGAAGGAGAGGGACAGCGCATCACGCGGGCGAGTATGCAGTTAGGGGCAACACGCGGGTGTGCCAATCCAGTTCTCCTTCGCGGCCTCACAGGACCGCCTTAAAGGTGTGCCGTGCAGGTCTCGCCTGCTCAGCGAATAGTATCACCAAGGGAGACGGCATAACAAGGCGAATGTTGCCGCCACAGGGCCTATCTCTTCGCTATGATTGATACGTAGCCAGCAAGGAGAACCAAATGCCCGAATTCCAGCGCGTCGCCACCGTGAGCGAGATCCCGCCCGGCGAGATGAAGACCGTCGAGGTCAACGGCGAAGAAGTCGTGATCGCCAACTGCGACGGCGAGTTCGTCGCGTTCAACAACGTTTGCACCCACAAGGGCGGCCCGCTCGGCGAAGGCTTGCTGCTCGACGGCTGTGTGATCGAGTGCCCGTTCCACGGCGGCCAGTTCAACACTAAGACCGGCGAGGTCGTCGCCGCTCCCCCTCAGGTGCCCGTCGCCACATACCCTGTGCAGGTGGACGGCGACGAGATCAGCGTCGCGGTCTAGCGCTTAGGACGGGCCGCCGATCCATGTGAAGTACTGGTCCAGGTTGGGGAGAGCGTCCGCCGAGCGGAGCAGAAAGAACATCCCGACCAGCAGGCTGAAGATCGCCGCAAACAGCCCCGCGCCGACGTAGATCCACTGTCGCTGCTGTGACGACACGAACCCCATGCTGCTGATGACGGTCACCAGCGAATTGGAGATCAGCAGCCCGACGATGAACGCGGTCAGAGCCACGATCCCCAGCAGTTGACTGTTCGCGCCAACCGCTGTCGCGATGACGAGGGCTTGCGTCCCCGTCTCGGCGCCCACGCCGTGGATCATTCCAATCCCGACCGCTGTCCGGACGCCGTACGCCTGCGACGTGTGCACGTGCTGGCGCGGCCGGCCGAACACCCGCGAGCGGATGGCTTCGTATCCGTTCCGCACGCCGGCGAAGACGATCATCCAGCGGCTCCGCAGCTTGAACTCGCCCTGCCCGCGGAAGTATCGGTACAGCGAGTAGAAGAGGTACACGGCAAGGAAAATCAGCGTGACGCCTACAACACGCTCCATGATCGGGTCGATCCAATCGGGGAGGAATCCCCGCGCCAGGATCGCGATGACACCAAGCACGAAGACAACGCTGCCGTGACCGATCGCGTACATCGTCCCCAGGAGGAGCGCTGGGCGCTGCCGCTCGGCGATACCCGACAACCCCGTGCGGTGACCGTTGGTCGATGCGATGGCTGGCGCAACTTCGTGATCATCGTGTGAGTGCAGGTAGGGACGTGTCGGAGGCTCGGCCTCGGCAACACCCACCGCCCCCGCCGATGTCGACTCGGCGGATCCGTGCGCCAACGAGTGGTGCGACTCGTCAACGAGCATGACCCCGGGTTCGCGCACAAGCCAGTGCTCCTCGTCATCGACGGTGTTGTCGGCGGCCGTGCTCGTAATGTCCGTGATCGCTGCAATGTGGTCCCAGTCGATCCCGTGGCGGAACCCCAGCGCCACGGATGCGGTGATGATGCCGATCGAGCCGGTGACGCTGAGCAGAGGCAGCGCGACGTCAATCATCCGACCTGGTCCCCACATTCCTTACACATCCCGAAGATTGCGAAGTGGCCGAGGTCCGACTGGAATCCGAGTTCGTCGTAAAGCAGCGTCGCGAGGCCGTCGAGGTACGTGTTGTCGAGCGACTCCACGCCACCGCAGGCCCGGCAGATCAGGTGGTGGTGGCGGTTCACGCCGATCCACTCGAAGTCGCTCTCACCGCCGCCCATGTCCGTCTCTGAGACGAGGCCAAGCTCCGTGGCCGCGGTCAGCGTGCGATACACCGTGGACGCGTCGATGTAAGGGTGCGCCTCCCGCAGGTCATCGATGATGCGCGGCGCTGTCACGTGCGCTCCCGCGTGACGCACGGCGCAGAGGATCAGGATCCGCTGAGGCGTAACCTTCTGCCCGGCCTCCCGGAGAACGACGGCGGTCTCTCTTTCGCAGCTCATTGCCGGATAATCGTAGCTACGGCTGGTCGCAGATGCAAATAGTTGCACGAGGAAATGCTGAAACTGCGAAACGAACTTCGGGAGGCTAGCCCCCCGCGATCGGCGGGATGAGCGTCAGCCGGTCGCCTTCCTTGAGCGCCTGCGTGTCATCAGTCGGCTCGCCGGAGACGATGATCACGCTGGCCAGCTCGGCGGGGATGCGGAGCTTGCGGATGACGTCGTGGACGGTGGTGCCGTCCGGTACCTCGTACGGGAATAAGCGCTGGTCGTCGTCGCCGGGGGAGTACTGGTCCAGGTACTGCTGCAGCTCGACCGTGATCCTCATGACATCCGCCAGTATACCGGGGCGCTCCCGGTGGCCTATACTCTGCCGCACCGGGAGGTGTGCTATGGCCATCGCAAAAGTCAACGGAAACGAGATCCACTACCGCGACACCGGGGGCGACGCTTTTCCCGTCGTACTCGCGCACGGGTACACAGGTAACTCCCGCAACTGGGCGCTGACTGTACCAGCCCTCCGCGACACGTACCGCGTGATCTCGCTCGACCAGCGCGGTCACGGCCTCTCGCACAAGCCCACCCGCATCGAGGACTATTCCCTCGACGCGCTGGCAGATGACCTCTACGGCCTGCTGCAGGAGATCGACGTAACGGAGTGCTTCCTCGTGGGCCACTCAATGGGCGGGATGGTGTCGCAGCTCGTGACGCTTGCGCACCCAGAACTCGTGCGGGCCCTCGTCTTAGTCGACACAGCGGCTGAGATCCCGCGCTCGCTGACCGGCAAGGCGCGCTACGAGGAGCGGCAGCGGTTGGTGAAGATGGCCGAGGAGCAGGGGATGGAGGCTGTGTTCGAAGAGCAGCTGAAAGGCGCCGACCCCCGTATCGCCGCGAATCCGCAGTTCATTGCCACCTGGCGCGAGCAGTTCCTGATGACCTCACGCGAAGCCTACATCGGTGGCGCGCACGGAATGTCGAGCCGCACCTCCGTCGTTGACCGGTTGAAAAAAATCAGAGTCCCGGCGCTCGTAATCTGCGGCGAGAACGATGAGCCGTTCGTCGAGGCCTCGCACGTGATGCACGAGAACATCCCCGGGAGCGAGCTGGTGATGATCCCCGGCGCCGGGCACACCCCCCAGATCGAAACGCCAGCCGAGTTCAACCGCGTGCTCACGGGCTTTCTCGCAAAGGTCACGGCACCGGCCCACGCCTGACGCATGCCCTACGACATCGAAGCGGTCCGCAAACAGTACATCGGGTTCACCACCGCGAAGGCGGAGGGCCGCTACCCGGTAGAGCACGACCCAATCCGCCGCCACTGCCACATGGTGGACGACAACAACCCGATCTTCATCGACCCCCGCCACGCCGAGGGGACGGAGCACGGCGCAGTCCTCTGCCCGCAGTCGGGCTGGCTCGCCCTCTACTTCGCGAGCCTCGGGCCGTGGCCGGCCGCCTTCGAGCCACTGTTCCCGGTCGTCCCGACACCAGGCAAGCGCATCGTCAACATGAGCCAGGAAGTCGAATGGTCGGCGCGGATCAAGGTGGGCGACCGGCTCTCCGTAGTGCGCCGGGTGGCAGACGTCTTCCAGAAGGCGATCACGATCGACCCCGAAGCCGTGTGGATCGTGGCGGAAGCGATCATCACCAACCAGCGCGACGAAACCGTCTGCGTCATCCGCAACACGATGCTCACCCACCGCACGCCGGAAGAAGTCGCCGCGGAAAGCGCGAAGTGATGCAGCGTGACCAGCTGTACTGGGACGACGTCTCCACTCGCGATGAGCTGCCGGGCTACGAGATCGAGATCACCGCTCGCCGGCTCTACCTGCAGGCGAGCGGTTCGCAGGACTGGTATCCCGTGCACTTCGACCCGACGTTCGCCCGCAAGGCCGGCCACGAAGACGTGTTCATGAACACAGGCTTCGTGCAGGCGGCGCTTGTGCGTCTGATCAGCGCCTGGATGGGCGACGCCGGGTTCCTCAAGCGGTTGAAGGTCGAGATGCGGCGCCAGCACCGCCCCGGCGACACGATGTCGGTACGGGGCAAGGTGCTCCGCAAGCAGGTGCGGGACGGCGAAGGCTGCATCGACCTCGAGGTCTGGACTGAGAATGAGCGCGAGGGAATAGCCACCCCAGCAGAGGCAACGGTCGTGCTTCCCCGGCGGGCCTGAACGGCTGCGAATAAAGTTCCTGCATCGCGCTGGTCGTTGACGTATGAATCATCCTCTGCTACATATGGCGCAACAGCGCGCGTAACAGATGCATTTCAATTTGGAGGGTACCCATGGGCCGTGAAGAGTTGCTCAAGAACGTCCCGATGTTCGCGGAACTCGGGAAAAAGGATCTGGAGCGCCTGTGCCGGCTGATGGTTCCGCGCTCAGTTAAGGCCGGCGAGACGATCATCAAGGAGAACGACCAGGCGGCAGGTTTCTTCGTCATCGCGGACGGCAAGGTGGAAGCGGTGCGAGGCGCCGACGGCGATCACCCGCAGGTGCTGGCCACGTTCGGCCCCGGCGACTTCTTCGGCGAGATGGCGCTGTTCGAAGGTTTCCCGCGCTCGGCCACCGTCCGCGCCGTCGAGGACACCAACACGCTGGCGATGACACGCTGGGACTTCATGGCGGAGCTCAAGAACCACCCGGAGATCGCAGTGGGCATGCTCCCGACGCTTGTCCGCCGTCTCCGCGACCTCGACGCCCGCCTCGCCGAGTAGACGCTACTCCAGGATCGCGCCCTGATCGCGCAACCGCGCCTGTAGCGCCGCGACGTCCACGTTTCCAACCGCTGTCCCTTGCTGCGCAGCGAGAGCCGCCGCTGTGCCCGCGGCTTGGCCGGTCGCCATGCACGGCGGGATCTCCTTCGTCGCGTGGTGCACACGGTGGTCGACGGAGATGCACCGACCGGCCACCAGCAGGTTGCTGACGCCGCGCGGGAGCAGGCTGCGATACGGGATGCTGTACGTGCAGTCGTACTTAGTCCAGTGCCCGGTGCGAGCGATCGTATCGTCGAACGCCTGGTCCATGTCGTCGCGGGACATAACGTAGGCGCCCTGGAGCCGCCGCGATTCGGTGATCCCGAGCTGGTCGGCGATGAGCGAGACGTACGCGTCCTCGAATCCGGGGACGCTCCCCTTCAGGCGCGCCGCTTCCTCCTGCACCATCTGCCGGCACTCCACCAGCGCTTCGGAGACTTCGGTCGGATCGGTCGCGTCGATCTTGCGGTTGACACGCATTTCGCCACCCCACGGCACCAGCGCCCGGTCGCGCGCCTTCGTTTGGAAGAACAGCCCGCGTGAAGCAAACGCCTCTTCCGACAGGTTCACGCCGCCGAGCTC
>JANLRX010000151.1:0-9773 GCA_031362025.1 Chloroflexota bacterium | reverse complement strand
GCCATCGGCAAGGCAGTGGATTGGCAAGAGCTGATCGATCAGTGCTATGGCGGGGCTCATTTGTTCACCACCACATGGATTCCGGAAGGCGTCCCCGGTGGACAGGCGCCCGACTGGCGTGCGGATGAGTACGCGTTCGATGTTGAAGCCGCTAAGGCCCTCGTTGAAGGCGTTGCTGGAATGGACCGCGAGTTCGATCTCGTCGTCCGTCAGGGCACCGAGACTGAATGCCAGGGCCAGTACATCCAGGAGGCCCTGCGTACCGGTCTGAACATGAACGTCAAGCTGGAGGCAGTCGAAGGGCCCGTGCGATCCGCTCGCTTCCGTGAAGAGACGTTCGACTTGTTCCCCGGCGGCTGGAGCCAGGACTACCCGGACCCGGAGAACTGGATCATCGGACTGTTCGACCCGGAAGGGGCGCTAAATCACTACAACTGCGCCGACCCGGAGATCATCCAGTTGATCGCCGACAACCAGTACAATCTGGATAACGACGCCCGCATCGCCGCTTATGAGCGCATCAACGAGATCATCGTTGACAATGTATGCGGCATCTTCCCGTACTATCACGAAGCGGACAACTACCTCGCAAAGCCGAACGTAACCGGCATGTTTGAGAACACCACCGTCCAGAACTCAGGCACAGCCGGCGACTGGGCATCTGAAGCCTGGGGCTTCAAGGAGTAGAGAAAGCGATTAGTGAGCGAGCGGGGGCTGGTAACAGCCCCCGCTCGTCCGCACCTCAAGAAGGAGAGATGATCGAAAAGTGACTGCCTATGTCATTCGGAGGATCCTCTGGACTGTCCCCGTGTTATGGGCTATCGTCACGATTACATTTTTCCTGATGCATTCCGTCCCTGGCGGCCCGTTCGACAGGGAGCGTGAACTGGCTCCCTCGGTGCGTGCAAACCTGGAGCGTAAGTACGGTCTGGATGAGCCGCTAATGCAGCAATACGTCACGTACCTGGAGAACCTAGTCCAGGGGGATCTTGGTGTTTCGATGCGAGACCAGCGCCCGGTGACGACAGTAATAAGAGATGGGTTCACGGTTTCGGCGCAGCTCGGCGTTTCGGCATTTTTTTTCGCGCTCATCTTTGGTTTCACGATGGGATTGGTCGCGGCACTCAATCACAATCGCATCGGTGATTATTTAGGCGTTTTCTTCGCAACGGCCGGTAGTTCAATGCCCAACTTCATTCTCGCCACGTTTCTGGTGCTCATTTTTTCCGTGCAGTTAGGCTGGACCGATGTCATCGGATGGGAACTATTCAATCCCCGCAAGATGATTCTGCCGATGGTCTCTCTGGGCATGCTACCCGCCGCTTACATCGCACGAATTACGCGAGCCAGCATGTTGGAAGTATTGAATCAGGACTACATTCGCACTGCACGGGCCAAGGGACTATCGGAGTGGGCGATCATCCTGCGCCACTCCGTGCGAAACGCTCTCGTGCCCGTATTGACAGTGCTCGGTCCAATCTTTGCCGTGCTTATCACCGGAAGCTTCATCATTGAAACCACCTTCGCGATCAACGGTGTCGGTCGTTACTTCGTAAGTTCGATCAGTTCGCGCGACTACGGCGTGATCATGGGGACGACGGTATTCTTCGCATTCATCGTCGTCACCGCCAACCTTCTCGTGGACCTGCTCTACGTTGTCGTCGACCCTCGGATTAAGTACAGGTAGCGGTATGGCTGACGCAGTTCCAAGTCTCGCGACAGCATTTCCCGAAATTCGTTCGCGTCAGCGCAGTCTTTGGTCAGACGCCATTCACCGCATGCTTCGTAACCGGCTGGCCATGATCGGTCTTGTTGTGGTTTTGACGATCCTCGTCATAGCCATCCTCGGCAACTACGTCAGCGCCATCCAGCGCTACGATCCGCGCATCCAGCCGTTCGATGCTCTTCAAGACCCGAGTTCCGGTCACTACTTCGGCACCGATCAACTGGGCCGCGACAGCTGGTCACGGGTGCTGCAGGGTACGTGGGTGTCTCTGCGGGTCGCCTTGGGCGTACAGTTCATCGTCCTCACTGTCGGGCTCACGGTTGGTGGCATCGCGGCCATGGGCGGCCGGACCGCCGACAACATCGTGATGCGGATCACCGATATCGCTTACGCCTTCCCCGATCTGCTGTTCATCATCCTCATGCGCTCCGCACTGGAAGGAAAGGACTGGCCCATCGTCAAGGATCCTATCGTTCAGATGATCGTGGCCATCTCGTTCATCGGATGGGTGACGATCGCGCGCCTTGTGCGGGGCCAGATGCTCTCGCTCAAGGAACGAGACTACGTACTCGCGGCACGCGCGATGGGTGCCTCTCAGTGGCGGGTTGTCTTCCAGCACATGCTGCCGAATACGCTCGGCCCCGTGATCGTGGCGATCACATTTGGCATTCCGCTGGCGATCTTCTCGGAGGCTGCCCTCGGCTTCATCGGCCTCAGCGTACCGCAGCCGACTGCCAGCCTCGGCAAGCTCGTAGCGGACGGCAACCGTTACATCGAAACGCAGTTCTGGCTCGTCCTGATACCGGCCTCCACCATCGCCCTGCTGATGCTCTGTTTTACCTTCATCGGCGACGGCCTCCGCGACGCCCTCGACCCGCGCGGCCGCTAGGCTTCCGTCAACAAGTCAGAGCTTCGACGTCCTACCGCCTTGTCATCCTGAGCGCCCCACCATCCGCACGACGGAACACCATTGTTCGCTCAGGACCTGGCGGGGGGAACCGGACCCGCAACGCGCGAACGCCTCGCCATTTCACCCTTCACCTTTCACTATTCACTATTCGTCCCCGTCATCTTCTCGGGGTCCAGAGCCGCGTCCAACTCCGCCTCGCTGAGCTGCGTCCGCTCCCGCGCCACCTCGCGCACCGTCTGCCCCGTCTTCGAGGCCTCCTTCGCAATCTCCGCCGCCAGGTCGTAGCCCACGATTGGCGCCAGTCCGGTTGCCAGCATCAGCCCGCGTTCCACCATCGCCGGCCCGTGCTCCGTCGCCTTCAGCCCCTTCACGCACTGCTCCGCGAAGTTGTTCGCCGACGTCGCCAGCAGCTCGATCGACTCCAGCAGGTTGTGCGCCGCCACCGGCATCATCATGTTCAACTCGAATACTCCCCCCTGGGACGCCTGCAGCACCGCGACGTCGTTCCCCAGCACCTGTGCCACCGCCTGCAGCACCGACTCTGCGATCACCGGGTTCACCTTCCCAGGCATGATCGAGCTCCCCGGCTGCACCTCCGGCAACGCCAGCTCCCCAATCCCGGCGCGCGGCCCCGAGCCCATCCAGCGGATGTCGTTCGCGATCTTGTGCAGGCTGATCGCAACCGTCCGCAGGTTCGCGCTGGCCTGCAGCACCGCATCCAGCGTGTTCTGCGCCTGGAAGTGGTTCTCTGTCTCCCGCACCGTCACGCCCAGCTCCTTCGATAGTGCCGCCGTCACCCGCGCCGAGAACTCCGGGTGCGCGTTCACGCCGGTGCCGACGGCCGTGCCACCCAGCGCTACCTCCGATAGCTCCTCCTGCGCCGCCTTGACGCGCTTCTGGCCGCGTTCCACCTGCCCGGCGTACCCGAGGAACACCTGCCCCAGCCGGATCGGCGTGGCGTCCTGCAGGTGCGTCCGCCCAGTCTTGATCACCGGCCAGAACTCGCGCGACTTCTCCCGCAGCGAGCCTTCGAGCCGCCCCAGCGCCGGCACCAGCCGCTCTTCCATCACCACAAGCGCCGCCAGGTGGATCGCCGTCGGGATCACATCGTTCGACGACTGGCCCTTGTTCACGTGGTCGTTCGGGTGCACCAGCTTCGAGCCGCGGTTCCCGCCGAGGATCTCCGAGGCGCGGTTCGCGATCACCTCGTTCGCGTTCATGTTCGTCGAAGTGCCGGATCCCGTCTGGAAGATATCGAGGACGAAGTGTTCGTCCAGCTTCCCGTCCGCCACCTCCCGCGCCGCCTGCTCGATCGCCTCCGCGATCCGCGGCTCCAGCAGCCCCAGTTCAGCGTTGACGCGCGCCGCCGCCAGCTTGATCAGCGCCAGCACGCGGATAAACGGCCGCCCGAACCGCAAATCGCTGATCGGAAAGTTCAGGACGGCGCGCTGCGTTGACGCCCCGTAGTAAGCGTCGCTGGGCACCTCCATCGGTCCCATGGAGTCACGTTCGGTGCGGGTCGGGCGGTCAGACATCGGTGCTCCTCTTCCAGGCGTTTAGCCGAAGGCCATGATATGACGCCGCCCGAGCGAGGGAAAAGGACGCAAACGTGTGACCACGGTCACTGCGCACCCCTTCCCACGAGCGTAGATTCGGGATGTACACGCGACAACCGCATAAGCACCCCTCCCTTTGGGCCCCGACGCAGTGTCGGGGCCCGAGGCTTTAGTGCACCCGTCTGGGCGCGGCTTTATGGAGGGGGTGCCGGGCTAGTTCTGGACGTTCCACCACATGTAAGCGCCCAGGGTGGTGCCGGTCTCTCCGATGCTTACGTCGTAGATTTCGAGGAACCAGGTCCCCGCTAGCGACTCTCCATTGAAGAAGCTGAGAGGCTCGACGGGCTTGTATGTCCCGATGATCGCTGCGGAAGATCCGCTGCAAACATTCTCAGCATACGTGGTCGCATCGTCATCGAAGAGGATGCGAATGTTATCGCCCATGCAACCGAAGCCGCTCCCGGCGTAGCCAGGCCTGTCGAGCAGGATCACCTGGGCACCACCCCCGCCATGCTTCAAGGAGATCGTTAGGTCACCCACCCGGGTGTGATCGATGTTGACGCAGATGTCCAAATTTGTGAGTGTTCGGGTCTCCGTGATCTCGAACGTGTAGTAGATATAGGCGTTGCCGCCGTCATCGGGCAGGGCCAGCGAGTTACCGTTAATACAGTCCTTGCTCGGCGGCGGGTTAGTCGGTACTGGTGTCGCTGTCGGCGGAGGTGGCGTGATCGTCGCCGCTGTCACGGTTGGCCCTGCGGTGATCGTCGGGCCGGGCGTCTGGGTGGCACCCGGTGTCGCCGTCGGCGTGACGGTCGGTTCCGGTGTCTGCGTGACACCCGGCGTTGACGTTGGCGTAAGCGTCGGCCCCGGCGTCGCCGTGGTTGGGTCAGACGAGATCTCCTGGCCGATGTTCGGGCACGGCTCCGTCTGCGAGAGCGCCGCCTGGTCCAGCACGAACCTCAGCAGCGCCTGGTTATCTCGCGTCGAGATCTCTCCGTCGCAGTCGTTGTCCCCAATCGTGTGCGGGCTGAACCCCGACACCTCCACCACGCTACCGATATCCGGGCACGGCTCCGTCTGCGAAAGCGGCGCCTGCGAGAGGATGTGCCGCTGCAACGACTGGTTGTCCCGCGACGATACGTCGCCGTCGCAGTCGTGGTCTCCCCAGTGCCCGCTAACCGGCCCTGGGGTTGGCGGGGCCGAAGGCGTGATCGTGGGTGGCGTCGTGGACACCTTCTCGAGGACCACGAGATCGGCCTCGTCGTTGGTGTCGCCGGGCACCATCTGTGCGTCGTAGCTGTCCACGACGATGGAGTCGCCGTCGCCGCTGATCCGGGGGCTATATCCGTTGCCCGGTGCGCCTGTGCTTCGATTCGAGGCGACCTCGAGCGTGTTCGCCTGCATATCGCGCACGTACACCTGCGCCCCGGAGACACCCGGAATCCATGATCCGCCAATCGACTCAAACGCAACGTAGCGGCCGTCGTCACTGATTGTCGCGTCGGTGGCCGTACTGTTCACCTGTCCACCGGAAGACGACCGGCTGACGGTCAGCGTTTCACCCGTCTGCATGTCGTGCCGGAACACATCCACGCAGGTCGCGTCCTCCGCGCCGGGGAAGCCACAGTTGTCAGTGCCATCGCCGAGCTCGTCGGCGAACGTTTGAAACACCACGTAGCGTCCGGTGCCACTCAGCTCGATCTCGCCGTAGACATTCTCGCTGCCCTGCACCCCCGTGCTGGAGACGCTGGCCAGCGTGGTCTGTCCATTGGTCAGGTTTCGCACGAACACATCCGCACAATTCTCGGGCCCAGGTACGCCGACAGCGGTACTGCAAACGCTGTTATTGTCGTTGGCCGCAAGGTTGCCGGCCGCGGAGAGCCACGCGACGACGTTACCGTCGGCGCTGAGCGCCGGGTACGATGCGTAGTCGTCGCCGGGGTTGCCGTTGCTCGCCCGGCTGACCAGGTCCAGGTCTCCGCTCCCTCGGTCCCAGCGGAAAATGTCGAAGCAGGTGACGTCCACGATGTCGTCGCAGCGCACGGTGTCGTCGCTCGTCAGGTTCTCCGCGCCCGAAGCGAAAACAACCGTCTCGCCATCCGCGCTGATCGCGGCATCTGTGCTGCTGTAGGTGCCCCATTCGCCACTCTCGTTCTTACTCAGAACCGTCGTCGTGTGCGTCTGCCGGTCGTGGAGGAAGATGTCGTCGCAGCTTGCCGAAAAACAGTCCCCGTTGTTTGTGTCGCCGGGCACCAGGTTGTTCGCGCCGGACTCGAAGACCACGTACCGTCCGTCCGCGCTGATATCCGGGTTGCTGCTGTAGCCGCCGGTTGCCTGCGCGCCGGCCGAGGTCACACTCACCCGCTCGGTGGTGTGGTTCACGCGATCGCGGACGTAGATATCGCGCAGGTTGTTCGTGTCGCCGTTCTCAAGCGAAGTCAGCGTCGCGAAGGCGACGAACCGGCCATCCGCGCTGATCGCGTATTCGGGGTCGAGGATGCCGAACGGGTCCTCGTTCGGCTGGCCGTTTGTGCCGATCGTCGCGATATCGATCGCCCGCCACTGGTAGTCACCGATCGGGGGCTCCGTCGGTGTTGGCTCCGGAAGGTCAACGCGCTCCGCCGCGAAGATGTCCAAACAGGTGTGCGTCCCCAGGAAGTCCGTGCATTCTTGCCCGTCGGTCGGGTTGATGTCGTCAGCCTTCGATCCGTAAGCCACCACCTCGCCATCACCGCTGATCTTTGCGGTGAACGAGGGGTTATTCGGCGGGAAGCTGTCCGGCGTACGCGAGACCACTGTCATCTCCCCGGTCTGGCGGTCGTACACGTAGACATCCGTGCACCCGATTCGGAGACCACCCTGCGGCTCGGTGCGTGTGCATGGCTCGTGGCCCTCCACGAGGTCCGGCGCGTCTGAGTGGAAGGCGACGTAGCGGCCATCGGAGCTAATGCTCGGCTCAACGCTAAAACCGTGCCCGGGTTCACCGCTGGTGTTCCGGCTGATGAGCGTCGTCGTACCCAACTGTACGTCGCGGACGAAGATATCGCTGCAGTTGTCGTCCGCGTCGTTGTCTTGATCCTGATCGCAGAAGGTGTTGTTGTCGCCGGCCACCAGGTTCGAGGCGCCGGACGTGAAGACGACGAACCGGCCATTCGCGCTCATGTCGGGGAACGTCGACGACCCGTTCGCCGAACCGCCGTTCGCAGCGACGCTGGCTAAGGTCGTGTTACCAGCCACCACGTCCCTGATAAAGACGTCGTAGCATTTCCCGTCCAACTGATTAGACACGCACCCCGGGTTCGTGTCGTTGGCCACGAGATTCGACGACAGCGAATTGAAGGCTACTCGGGTCCCGTCGTCGTTTACGGGTGCCTGACCGTAGGAGTCGCCGTCGCCCGGTTGCTCGGATGAAGAGACGCTGACCATCTGCATCTGTTCCGTCTGCCGGTCGTACAGCCACACCTCAAGGCATTTGAAGAATTGGTCGCAGCTTGGTAGCGAATCGCCAATGTCATCAGCGTTCGACGTAAAAGTGACGTACCGGCCATTCGTCGAAAGACTCGGAGTGCTGGCTATCGCGTCGCTCGGCTCCCCTGCCGGCGTTCTGCTGATCAGTTCGATCGCGCCAGTCGCCAGGTTCTTCACAGCGATAGCCTCAGAAGTAAGCGTTTGGGGCTCCCCCAGCAGATCGTTGTCCCACGTCGCGAACGCCACGAACTTGCCGTCTCCGCTGATCGCTGGATGCTCCGTCCGCTCATTCGCGATCTGACCGCTCGGACCCTTGATCATCGTCGTCACGCCCGTCTGCCGGTCGCGCAGGAAGATGTCTGTGATGTTGAAGTCGAAGCCGTCGTCCAGGTCCTGGTCCGCCGGTTCAAGGTTCGTGGCTTCGCTTTCGAACACCACCAACCTGCCGTCGTCGCTGATCGAATGCCCGGTGCCGGCCAACCCGGCGCTATCCCGGTTCCCCGGCACCTCCGCTGACGTAACGCTCACCATCTCCGACTCCCACGGCGTCTCCGGCGGCGGCGCCGAGCTCCCCGACGTCATCGTCGGCGCCAGCGTGAGATAAGCGACAGCCGCCGCCAGTGCCACGAGAATAAATGTTGAACGCCGCGCCCACCGGATCACCGGCCCACTCCCTCCGCGCGAAAGATGCGCGGAGCATAGCAGCGTAGGCCGAACGCGGTCAACGGATTCAGCCCTCGGCTATTGCCCGACGGCGTGACAGCCCGTTGGCAGGTCCGTCAGCGGCTTCCCGGCCGCGCCCCGCAGGATCGCCACCGCGTCGTCCGCATCGATGTCTCCGTCACAGTCCACGTCGCCAACGACGACGGGTTCGTCTGCCTGCGTTCCCGCTGTCGGAAGCCCCATCTGCGGACAAGCCCCAAGCTGCGTCACCGTGAACCCCGCCGCGAAGTAGAGCACCTGCAGCGCATCGAACGCCTCGACCAGCCTGTTGCAGTCGATATCGCCCTGCACCGGGGGCAATGCATCCTCGCCGCACGCCAACCGCAGGTCCAGGTCGAACACCGGTGGCGGGATCTCCAGCGCTTCCGTCTCCACGTACTCCTGTCCCGAATCCTCGGGCGACGCGCAGCCCGGCTTCTCCGCCCGCACCTTGTAGAACCCCGCGATCACGTCCCACCCGAAGTGCCCGTCCCCGTCCGTGTAGTCCGGGTTCGTGCGGTTCATCGGCGACATGATCGCGCTCTGGTTCGGGACGATGTCATACACCCCGTTCGCCGTATCGGAGCGGTACAACGTTACGCGAGCCCCAACGATTAGTGCTCCCTCCACGGTCCGCACCCACCCGCTCGGGTCGATGTACACGTTGAAGTCCTTCACCTGCGGCGGCCCGCCCGGACACGTAATCTCGATGTGCACGTTGCCCTGCCCGTGCGCCGGCGCCAGTGGTTGCACCTTACCCGTGTACTGCCCCGCCGGGTCCTCCGACATTCCGCCGCTCTTCAACAAGTTTCCGTTCTGCAGCACCTGGTACGTCGCCGACCCGCCCGGACAACCCGTCGTCCGCAACGTCAACTCTTCGTTCCAGTACAGCACCGGGATCTGGCCGCTCGTCCCGCGCGACGTGATCGTCGTGTCGATCGGCGGCACCTGTGCAGCCTGCAGCACGAACTCCAGCCCCGTGATCGCGCCGTCCTGTGTCATCGTGAACGGCCCGAACTCGCGCGGGATCAGCGCCGCATCGTTGCCGGGGAACACCCGGAAGTTATAGTCCGCAGGCTCCAGCCCCCGGATCACGAACTCGCCGATGTCGTTCGTCTCCGCCGTGTAGCACCCCGGCGCCCCGCAGATCTGCACCGGCGCTCCCGGCATCGGGTGCCCCAGGTCACGCGCGAACACCTTGCCGGAGATCGTCCCGCCCGTCGCCGGCGCCCCGTTCCGCACGAAGTACACGTACCGGCCGTCGATGAGGGAGTTCTCGCTTCGGTGAATCAGTCCGCTGGAGTTGTTGCTGTCCAAAAACGCTCCCGGCACACCCGCTCCCGGATACTCATACGAGTTGGCCTGAGTGCCGTTGGAATAACCCATGCGTGCCGGCGCGCAACCCTGGTTC
>JANLRX010000085.1:0-5958 GCA_031362025.1 Chloroflexota bacterium | reverse complement strand
GTAGTGCCAGTCGCCGGCGCGGTCGTACAGGGCGGCGCGGTGTTGCAGCGCCTCTTCGATGTGCTCCAGCGTGACCTCGCGCGTGCCGTCTGAGCCGGGTTTCGCGGTCTGCACCGCCAGCTCGAGCGCGTTCAGGGCGATCCGCGCGTCGCCGCCGGAGAAGTTCGCCAGCGTCATTAGCGTGTCGTCGTCCACGTGCGCCTTGATCGCGGCGAGGCCGCGATCTTCGTCTGCCAGTGCCGTGCGGAGGATGCCCACCACCTGTTCCGGCGAGAGCGG
This sequence comes from Chloroflexota bacterium, assembly GCA_031362025.1. GTDB lineage: Bacteria > Chloroflexota > Dehalococcoidia > SM23-28-2 > RBG-16-64-32 > DATKKM01. The sequence continues at coordinate 5,679 of JANLRX010000085.1, read as the reverse complement.
GTTCATCCGAAACACCCGGGAGCGTGAGAGCAGCGGCGAGATCACTTCGAACGAGGGATTCTCGGTCGTGGCGCCGATGAGGGTGATCGTGCCGTCCTCGACGTGGGGGAGGACGACGTCCTGCTGGGCCTTGTTGAAGCGGTGGATCTCGTCGATGAAGAGGATCGTGCGCTGCCCGGTCTCGCCGAGCCGGTCTGACGCTTCGCTCATCACACGCCGTAGGTCCGCGACGCCGGAGGACACTGCGGAAACCGTCTCGAAATGTTGCCCGGTCATTGTCGCTACGATCCGGGCGAGCGTTGTCTTGCCCGAGCCCGGCGGCCCCCACAGCATCATCGACGGCACGCGGTCCTCTTCGATGGCGCGGCGCAGCGTCTTCTCCGCGGCGATGATGTGCTCCTGCCCGATGAACTCGTCGAGCGTACGGGGCCGCATCCGCGCGGCGAGCGGGGCGTTCGCCTCAATCCGCTTGCGGGCGGCGTCCGTGAACATGTTTATGGCCTGTTTGCCAGACCTCACCTGCTTTGGCACGCGTCGATTATCGCATTCGGCCCGTCCCGCCGCCCCGCCCTAGAACCAAGAACCTGGAACCAAGAACCGGGACGACCGCGGGTGTTACTCCAGGTTGATGCGAAACGCCTCGTGCGTCCGCTGGAAGCCGAGGCGCTCGTAGAAGCGGTGCGCCTCGGTCCGGCGCTTGTTGCTGGTGAGCGACACCTTGTAGCACCCTGCCTTTCGCGCCTCCTCCACCGCGTGCCGGATCAGCGCCTCGCCATACCCCTTCGAGCGGTGCTTCGCGTCCACGATGACGTTCTCGATGATGGCGTACGGTGTGCCCGTGTGAGAAAGGTTCGGGAACACCGACAACGCTACCGTTCCCACGATGCGTTTCCGCACCTCCAGGACGAAGATGCGGTTCCCCGGCGTCTCCTGGATGTGGCGCAACATCAGGTGGTAGGCGAACGGCAGCGGCTCGCTGAGGTCTTCGCGGTCCGGCTCGTCTGGCGAGAGCTGGGCTAGCAGTTCGACGAGCCGCGGCAGGTCCGCTTCGGTCGCCTCGCGTATCTTCGCCATGCTAAGGCCGCGCCTTGAAGACGAACCCGTCGCCATACTGCTGCACCAGCGGCTCGAACTCCGCCATGATCTCGTGCAGCCGTCCGGACTCGTAGTCGCGCCGGATCTGGGACACGGCCGAGCTGCGTTCTGGCTCCGGCACGCGCATCAGGGCTGCGATGTTGGCCACCTGCGCGTCGTCGAAGAACAGCTCCGGCCGGTGCTTCACCGCCTGGAACGATCCGTCGATCGTGTCCGTGTAGTGGATGGGCCGCGATTCCACGCTCGTGAACCCGGCGTTACGCAGCGCCTTGGTCGTCTCCTCCGCCGGCTGGTAGTGGTGGAGCGGCGCGTGGTCCAGCAGCGCAGGGAAGTACTTCATCACCCAGTTCGCGGTTACCGTCTCCCGCGTCGAGATTTTCAGGACGAGCGGGCCGTTGCGCAGCACCCGCCGCGCCTCGACGAGAGCCTCTCGCCAGTCCGGCAGGTGTCCGAGCACGTTCACGGAGATCGCGCAGTCGAACGCGCCGTCACGGAAGGGCAGGCGCTGGGCATCGCCGGACGTTAGGATCTCGGCGTTCGGAATCTTCTTCGCGGCCCGCCGCACGGCAACGGGCGAGAAGTCCAGCAGCGACACTCGGAACCCGTCCTTCGCCAGCGGCTGCGAGAAGTTGCCAGTGCCACCGCCAATGTCTAGCAGAGTTCGCCCGTCGGCTGGCCCGAGCGCCTTGCGGATCGGTTCGAGCACGCTGGGACTCGCCCCGCGGGTGTTGTCGTATGTCTTCGCCCATGCGTCGTAGTCGATAGCGGCCATTTCCCCGCGATTATCCCACGCAGACGACTGATAGGCGCTTGATATGGCCAAGTGCCATGGCGGTACGTCTTTGGGATGCCCGCGCACGTAACCTAAGTACAGGCCCAACTGAAATATTTATCGACCTTACCGGTTCAATAGAGAAGGGGATACCAGAGAAATGGCGCAGAGGGACGCATTCACGCTACTGAAATCGGATCACGACATGTTCAGGAAGATGTTCAAGGAGTACGAGGGTCTGGGTGATCGCGCCTTCAAGTCCAAGCTCGACCTGGCCACCACGATCTTCGCCGAACTCGCCGCTCACGAGCTGATCGAGGAGGAGATCTTCTACCCGGCGATCCGAAGGAATGCGACCAAGGAAGGCATCGAGATCGTCCTTGAAGGGTACGAGGAGCACCACGTCGCCGACCTCATCGTCGAGGAGTTGAAGGTGCTCGATGTCGAGGACGAGACCTACGACGCGAAGTTCAAGGTGCTGACCGAGAACGTGGAGCACCACATCGACGAAGAGGAAGAAGAACTGTTTCCGGAGGCCCGCAAGGCCCTCGGGGACCGCGCAGCCGAAATCGGAGAGCAGATGGCGGCGCGCAAGGAAGAACTGATGGCGCAAGGGGCGGCCGCGCGCTGACCAAGCAACCTCCGGAGGGCATCATGCACAACACATCCGCAATCTATACTCCGCCTGCCACCCAGCAGCAGCCGGTGCTGCCGCCCACGGCCGCAAAGAACCCGTGGGCCGCTGACAACGTCCTGCTGAGCCTGTCTATCTGGTGGGTGCAGATGACTCGCCCGGAGTCACGCGACTTCAGCGGCGATGTCGCAGTGTTCTTCGACGACCTCCAGCGCGATCTTCGTTAGACGACCCGAGGGGTAACCAAACGTAGGGGCGTCCCGAGAAGTCGGGGCGCCCTACGTGTTTCCCGCCGTTCGGTGCCGCAACGCGAGCGCCGCCGGCAACCTGCGATCATCACGTAGCCACGATTCGATCTCTGGCACTGCCAGCTCCGGAGCGCGCTTGACCAGGTTCTTCGCCGCCGAGGCCACGGCCATCCACACGGGCCGCCGCTTGTCGCTTGCCAGCCCGGAAAGGACAGCCAGCGCTTCCTCGACGTGCTTCTCGGCGTTGGCGGCGACGAACGCCATTGCCGCGTTCCAGCGCAGCATCTCGTCGTCGGAAGAGGCCCACATGCGCACATGCGCCAGCGTCTGCTTCGGGTAGTGCCAGAGCAGCGAGCCACCGACGGCGAACGGCCCGGTGTTGCGTTTCACCTCTTCGCCTGCATCTGCGGCGAGCCGGTCCGCCAGGGCAAGCAACGGCTCCGCGCGTTCCGGTTTGCGCTTGTCCGAGGCTCCACGGACGGCGATGCAGACGGCCCGCCGCACGAACTGCGACTCGTCGCGCGTCCAATCATCGAATACCGGGTACAGCTCATCGAAATGTTTCGCGAGCAGTTCGCCCGCCGCGCTGCCGGCCCACTCGCGCACTTCCCAGTTGCCGTCATCCGCCAGCCGCCGCAGTATGGCGATCGCTTCGTCGGGGTGCTGTGGGTAGGTTCGCGCCAGCAGCATCGCGCCGAGTTCCTTCGCCGTGTCGTCGTCGCTCGCCGCCAGTTCGCGCGCCCACTTTGCGAGGTCTTCCGGAGCGAGGTTCCGCGTAAGCACGGCTGTCGCCGCACGCTTCTCCGCCGCTGGCGCTGTGCCCGCGTGCGCCGTCGCCGTTGATGCTAACGCTGCGATCGCGGCCTTGCGGTCGCCGCGCGCTACTGCCGTCTCGAAATCCTGGCGCCAGCTGCCTGTGACGTCTGTCATACTCACTCCCGGCGGGCGGCGGTACGATGCGCCCGCATTGAAAGGCACGATGGATCTTCCAGCCGGACTCGTCAAGGTTGGCGAAGGGCGCGAAGCAGAGATGTTCGCCCTCGATGACGAACGCGTGCTGCGGCTGTATCGCGGAGGGTTCCTGCGGTCGTCGGCTGAATTCCAGGTGCAGGCGCTGGAGGCCGCACGCTCCGCTGGCATCCGGGTGCCGGCCGTATACGAGACCACTGAGGTGGACGGTCGTGTCGCGGTCGTCATGGAGCGTATCCCGGGTCCCGACTTGCTTACGGTCATCGGCCGCCAGCCGTGGCGGGTGTGGTGGATCGGCCGGGTGGAAGGCGAAGCGCACGCTGCCCTTGGTTCCGCCATCGCACCCGCCGCCTTTCCGACGACGCACGAACGCTACGAGCGGAAGATTCGCGGATCCGATGCTGTTCCCGCGGAGATGGCCGAGGCCGCGATCTCCAGGCTGAAGACGCTCCCCGAAGGCGATCGCTTGTTGCACGGCGACTTCCACCCCGGCAACTTGATGATGAAGGACGGCCAGCCGGTGATCATCGACTGGTCGGCCGCCACCCGCGGCGTCCCCGAGACGGACTTCGCGCGCAGTGTCCTCACCACGATGGTCGGCGATGTGCCGCCGGGGACGTCATTCGTCATTCGGTTCTTCGCGAAGTTCGCGCGCCGCCTGCTGCTTAACGCTTACGTCTCAGCTTACCGCCGCAACCGGCAGGTGGACGACGATTTGCTCGCGCGCTGGCAACTCCCTGTCGCCGTCGCGCGCCTCGCCGAGAACATCGAGCCGGAACGCGCGGCGCTCCTCAAGCGCATCAACCTCCTGATGGCTGAAGCCTAGCGGACGGTAACGGGCATATCGAGGGAGCCGAAGAGCCACATCCACTGGGCGTCGTGGATCTTCAGGCCGACGCATCCGTGGCTGGTGGTATACCCTCCGAAGACTTCGTTCGGCTGCCAGTAGTTCAGGTGCAGGGCGATGCCGCCGATGATGTACTGGGTGTAGAGCACGTTCTCCACGTAGTAGGAGTCGGCGAGGTTGTTTGACTGCATCGTTTCGTTCTCGATGCGTGTGTAGACGGCCCAGGATCCCGCTGGCGTCTCCGTCGAAGGTTTGCCGCTCGTGATGGCAGCGTGGAAGAACGTGGTGTCACCGGCGCCGGCCGTTAGTGTCTGCGCTGTGGTGTCGACGTCCACCCAACGGCCAGCCGCAGGCACGTCCCACGGCTGCGTCTCTCCTTCGAACTGGACGTAGACCCAGGCGTAGTACACGTAGTCGCCTTCCGCCAGGCGGTACCACTTGTCCTGCCAGCCCTGGTCGGCGGCGTAAAGAGCCTGGTCGCCGACCACCCAGTTCTGGCCGTAGACGATCTCGGTGGGGGTGACCGCTGTGCCGTCCGGAAGGCTGCGGGTGACAGCGGAATAGCTTGCCGGTTCGGAATGCGCTTGCACGCCGGTGCCGATGATTCGGGCGGCGCCGGATGGCACTGGTAGGGGTGCGGGGGTGGCGGGCACCGGCGTCGGGCTGGGCGTGGCCGGCACCGGGCTTGGCGTCGGTGTGTGCGGCGTCGGGCGCAGGGTTGGCTTCAGCGTCGGGGAAAGTGCTGCAACCGTCGGTGACGGCGTGGGTGACGGCGTCGGGCCAGCGTCGTCGTCGCTGCCGCAGGCGAGTACTGCGGTTAGGAAAAGGGCGACCAGCAGAAACCGCAACATGACTAGCGCTACTTTACGATGTGCGAGCCGCGGAGGCACAGGAGAGCGTTAGTATTGGTGAGAGATATGCGAAACACACCCCTCCTGCTCGCCACGCCGATAGTGGTGGTTTTGCTGCTGATTGGTGCGCTGGGGTTGATCGTGGCGTGCGGCGATGACGACGCGAGCAATGATCCGGAGACAACGCCGACGGTGACGGCGAGCGGGATACCGCCGAGCGTGCCGCCAACGCCGATTCCAACTCAACCCGATGGGTCAACTGC
>JANLRX010000072.1:0-4411 GCA_031362025.1 Chloroflexota bacterium | reverse complement strand
GTAGTGCGCGTCGTAGCTACTGGGAAGATCGTATAAAACGGACAGTCGATAGGCGTCCAGGTGCAAGCCTTCCGGCCCGATCACCGTTACCGGCAGCGCCAGCAGTTCGCCGAGCGCCTCGATCGCTTCGAGCGGTCCCAGGAAACCCTTCCGTTGACGTTGCCAGACCACAGAGGCGCATTCATATCGCGCTATGTGTGGGACGACCGGCACTGCGCCGGTTCCGGCCCAGTCTCCCCACAAGGCACGCGCCGCATCGCTGCCTTCCTCCGCCAGCACCAGCTTGACGAGGACGCTGGTGTCAGGACAGACCGCTGAGTTGTTCGTCACGCTCCTCGCGCATCTGCCGGATCAAGTCCGCAGAATCAGGAAGTCTTCCGCTCCGGGCCGCAATCCTCTCCCGAATCTCATCCAGGTGCTGAAGGGCCTCCAGAGCGCGCCTTCGTTCTTCGCTCTTCTCAGCCTCGAGTTGCTCCGGCGACAGCGCTGCTCTCCAGCGTTTGAATTCCGCAGCAGATTCAAAGCTTCGTGTCCGATATGTCATCCCACGCTCCCGAAGTGATCTCAACTCGGAGATCATCTCTTGGCGGTTGGAGTTATCGGTGCTCTCCGCTTCGTACGGCACAATCGCTGCCACGGGCCTGCCGCGAAATTCCAGCACGATTCGCTCACCGCCATAGGCTGCGCGTTTCACCAGTTCGCCCAGGCGCTGCTTGGCGTCAGTCAGAGAAACATGTGAAGGGTGGCGCGAGATGGACATTTCGCACTAATTGTCTATTTCGGGTTCTTTCCTGTCAATGCCACTTAGCCTCCGCAGTCCCCGAGTGTAGTAACCGATGTCGTCGAAGCGCCAGATGAGCGCTTCTCGCACCGAGCGGCCGGACATGCCGCGATACCAGTACAGAGTGGCGATCAGGGCCAGGACGTAGGCGATGGAGGAGGTGATCGCCGCGCCTTCGACTTCAAGCAGCGGGATGAGGACGAGGTCGAGGCCGATCGTGGCGCCGAGGGCGATGAACGTGGCGTAGGTGTTGTAGATGATCTTGCCCTGGCTGAAGAGGTAGCTCCCCAGCACCCGCGTTGCGCTGGCGGCGATGATGCCGGGCATGAGCAGGATCATCGCCCAGAACGCCTCGGGGTAGAACTCGGAGCCAAACAGCAGCTTGATCGCGACGGGAGACACCGCGATCACCCCGATCGCGGCGATGATGCTGACGAACAGGGTGTTGCGGGTGATCACCGGGGTCAGATCCTCGGCGTCCTCCTTGCTCATCGAGGTCAGGCGAGGGAGCATCACCATCGCCACGGCGGAGGAGATCCACCAGACGCTCTCCCCAAGCCCAACGGCTACGGTGTAGTGTCCGACGCCAGCCCGGGAGACGAATGCGGCGACGAGGAACTGGTCGAGCCGATAGTTGAACAGCGCCGCCATGTTTGCAGCCTGCCCTTTGGCGCCGTAGACCACCTGCTCGCGCAGCGTCTCCCACTCCGGGCGGACGACGGTGCCGGGCCGCACGCGGCGCAAGCCGACAAGCGCCAGGCACAGCAGGTCCGCGATGCCGAAAGCAATCGTCCACGCGGCGATCGCTGTCGTCACGTTCAGCTCGTCGAGCGCGTACAGGACGGCAACCCCGCCGAAGCTGATCGCGCCCTGGGTTACCGCGACGGCTGTCAGCGCGACGAAGCGGCTCGAGCCGTGCAGGAACGAGGTCAGGAGCGAGTATCCGACCACCGCCGGCAGCGCGGCGCCGTACAACCAGTACGCATCGCCGCCGACGAACAGCTCCGGCTCCACGAGAAGGGCCCAGGCTCCCAACAGACCCCATCCGGCGAGCGACGACCAGCCGAGCACGGCCAGGCTGTTCGAAAGCAGCACACCGTAGTCGTGAGCGCCCTTGTTCAGGAAGTAGACGTTGCCGAGCCCGACGCCGAGGTTGCCGACGCCGCTGGCCACGAGGATCGCCACGAAGAAGAGCGAGTACGTGCCGAGCCCCTCGTCGCCGAGACCCTGGGCCAGCACTACCCGCACGCCAAAGGCGAACCCATAGATGGCGATCTGGGAGAGAAAGACAAGGTTAACGCTGAAGAGGAAGCCGTTGCGGCCCTGGAAATCGGTTTGCATCCGTAGGAACAGCCCGGATGTGGGCTATTGCCGTCAGTCTACATCCCGCCTTCGGTGCGGACAAACACGCTAGACCACCTTCCGCCGCCCTGCTACCATAACCCTTGCCGCCGGATCATCCGGCGGTTTCGCTTCTCCGCTCGGGGTGTAGCTCAGTCAGGCTAGAGCGCACGGTTCGGGACCGTGAGGTCGGCGGTTCGAATCCGCCCACCCCGACCATCTCCTCACTTATCAACAACTCTGTGCCGGTTATCCCGATACTCCCCTCGGCATAAGTACGGTTTCTGGCCGTAAGTGCGGATTTCTACCGGATTTCATACGGTTTTTATTCATTACAGTTGGGTAACAATGAAACATAAGCGTCGTCTATCAATAGCAGCAGCGTGAACCAACGCTTGCAAACGGGCGTTAAACGGGTGTACTACCAGAACCATCTTGCAGTTACTTCTCGTTAGTCCATAGAATGGCGCCGACTTATGAGAAGAACAGCCAGAAAGTAGAGAGACAGCAGGACATGGTGTTTCAAGCAGAAGATAGAGCACGTACGAAGAGACAGCAGGCTGAGATCGCCATCCAGATGGCGCTCCAGGGCAAGTGGGAAGAATCGATCTACCTCAACCAGGGGATCGTCGACTCCTTCCCGACAGACGTTGACGCCTACAACCGGCTCGGCAAGGCCTACACGGAGCTTGGCCGTTACGCCGACGCCCGCGACTCCTACGAGAAGGCGCTCAAGTCCGATCCGTTGAACTCGATCGCGCAGAAGAACCTCACCCGGCTCTCCACGCTCGGCGAGGCGGCGCCCCCGCGCACCGCTTCCCAGAAGCTCTCCCCGCAGATGTTCATCGAGGAGACGGGGAAGACCGGGATCACGACGCTCACCAAGGCCGACATGGACGTCGCCGCCCGGATGACCGCCGGTGACCAGGTGCAGCTCGCCCGGGCGGACAACAAGCTCGTCGTGCGCACGCTGGACAACGACTACATCGGCGAGATCGAGCCGCGGCTGGGCCAGCGTCTCGTGAAGCTGATGGACGCTGGCAACGAGTACGTCGCCGCGATCTCGGCGATGGAAGAGGACACCCTGAAGGTCTTCGTCCGCGAGACGTTCCAGCACGCCTCGCAGACGGGCAAGCTCAGCTTCCCGCCGACCGTGACGGAGTCGTTCCGCCCGTACTCGAAGTCCAGCCTCCTCCGCCACGACTCAGACGATGAAGGACTGTTCGAGGACGGTGACGACGCTGAGGACTGGGCGCCCGGCGCCGACGACTCCGACGACGACGAGAACGAGGTCGGCAGCGGCATCGAGATCGGCAACCGCGCCTCCGTTCCCGAAATCGACCTCGACGATGAGAACGAAGAGTAAACTCACCCGCAACAAGACCAGAGGCCGGGCACAACGCCCGGCCTCTTGCTATCATCCCCCCGTGACCGACGATCGCCTGCTCCCCGCCGACTGGCAACGTGGCCCCCGTTACGGCGGTGCCTACACATTCGCCCGAGCCCCCGCGACCCGCGACCTCTCGAAAGCCGACGTCGCCATCATTGGTGTCCCCATGGACATGTCCACCCTCTACCGCTCCGGCGCCCGCTTCGGCCCCCGCGCCATCCGTGACGCCTCCGGCCAGCTCCGACCTCACCACTGGGAGCCTGGCCAGATCGAGCCTCCGTTCGACCGCCTCCGCGTCGTCGACTACGGTGACCTCGACGTCTTCCCCGGCTACATCGAACAGACGCTCGAACACATCGGCGCCGAGTTCAACACCGTCGTCCAGGCCGGCGTCTTCCCAATGGTCCTGGGCGGCGACCACGGCACCACCCTCCCCGTCCTCCGCGCGCTGGCGAAGAAACACGGCAAGATGTCGCTCGTCCACTTCGATGCCCACCCGGACTTCTGGCCCGGCGTGCCCGAGCGCCCGTACCATCACGGCACCGTCTTCCGCCGTGCCACCGAAGAAGGCCTGATCGACCCGGCCGCCTCGGTGCAGATCGGCATCCGCGGTTCGATCTCCGCCAACCTCATCGATGAGTGCCGCGCCGCCGGCTTCCACCTGCTCACCGCCACCGAGTTTGCCGCACAGGGCGTCGAAGCCACTCTCCGTGACATCCACAGCCGCTCTCGCGCCCCGATCTACGTCTCGCTCGACATCGACAGCGTCGACCCAGCATTCGCCCCCGGCACCGGCACCCCCGAAGTCGCCGGCCTAACCAGCCGCGAGATCATGGACCTCGTGCGCGGCCTGCGCGGCCTCTCGATCGTCGGTTTCGACGTCGTCGAAGTCGCCCCCG
>JANLRX010000143.1:0-11142 GCA_031362025.1 Chloroflexota bacterium | reverse complement strand
GGCCGGCGGCGCTCCGAGGCGCTGAACCAGGAGATCAAGGAGCTGACGCAGGGTGAACTCCACGCCAGCGATTGAGGGTGATGGGTTAAGGGTGAGGGGTGATGGGTTAGGGAAAGCCGATCGCGATGACTGAGCCCTCGACGCCACGTGGCGTTCTGCATCGGTATAAGGACCGGCTGCCCGTCACGGACCAGACACCGATCATCTCGCTGGGCGAGGGCGATACGCCGCTCGTGAAGTCGCGGCGGCTGGTTGAGCGAGTCGGGTGCCGCGAGCTGTACTTCAAACTCGAGATGTGCAACCCCACGGGGTCGTTCAAGGACCGTGGGATGGTCGTGGCGATGGCCAAGGCCGCGGAGACGGGTGCGGAGAAGGTGATCTGCGCGTCGACCGGGAACACGAGCGCTTCAGCGGCCGCCTATGCGGCGCACATGGGGCTCGAAGCGTATGTGCTGGTGCCAGCCGGGAACATCGCGCACGGGAAGATGGCGCAGGGGATCGCGCACGGAGCGAAGGTGCTGGAGGTGCGGGGGAACTTCGACGAGGCGCTGCAGGTGGCGCGCCTGCTGACCGAGAAGCACCGGGTGGCGCTGGTGAACTCGGTGAACCCACACCGGATCGAGGGGCAGAAGACGGCGGCGTTCGAGATCGTCGATGTGCTGGGCGACGCGCCGGACCAGGTCTTCATCCCGGTGGGCAATGCGGGGAACATCACGGCGTACTGGCGGGGGTTCGTGGAGTATTACCAGTCCGAGATCGCGACGAAGAAGCCGAGGATGATGGGCTGGCAGGCAGCGGGCGCGGCGCCGATCGTGCTGGGGCACCCGGTGGACGACCCGCAGACGGTGGCCTCGGCGATCCGCATCGGGAACCCAGCCTCGTGGCGGTTCGCGGAAGCGGCGCGCGATGAATCCGGCGGGGCGATCCAGTCAGTGACGGACGAGGAGATCCTGGAGGCGTACCGGCTGTTGGCGCAGGAAGAGGGCATCTTCTGCGAGCCGGCGTCCGCGGCGTGTTTTGCGGGCCTGTTGAAGACGGTCGCCACAAACGCGGATTCGGTGCGCGATCAGGCGATCGTGTGCGTGATCACGGGGAACGGCCTGAAGGACCCGGAGACGGCGATGAAGGCGGCGACGGTGACGATCGAGGTGGACGCGGAGCTTGGCGCGGTAGAGCGCGCGATGGGGCTCTAGGCTAGATCGGCAGGCGGCGACCGGCCTCGATGAGGCGGGCACGGCGCTCTTTGTAGTCGGGGAGGACGGCCTCGACGCGGCGCCAGAAGGACGGGGCGTGGCTGCGGACCTTGAGGTGCAGGAGCTCGTGGACGACGACGTAGTCGAGGAGGGCGGGCGGGGTCATGACGAGCCGCCAGTTGAAGCGCAGGGTGCCGTCGATGGCGCAGCTGCCCCAACGCTCGCGCTGGTCCCGGATGAGGAGGCGCCTGGGACGGCAGCCGGTCTCGGGGGTCCAGTGGTGGACTCGGGAGGCGATGCGGTCGGCGGCGCGGCGCTTGTACCAGTCGGTGAGGGCCGCTCGGATGGCCTCGCGACGGCGCTCCCCACGTAGGGATTCGGGGACGGTGATCCGAAAGGTCCACTGGTGGAGGCTGATGTGGACGCGCTCGTTGTCCTCGGCCTCGACGACGAGCGGGACCTGGCGACCGAGGTAGGGGAGGGTCTCGCCGGTGCGGAAGCGGATGGGCGCGGGGCGCTGTGCGTCCTCAGCGGTGCGGCGGGCGATCCAGCGGGCTTTCCCCTGGACGATGCGCTGGACGTCGGCTACGGAGAGCTTGACGGGCGCTGAGACCCGTACGGCGCCACCTTCGCCAAGCACGATTCCGACGGTTTTGCGGCGCTTGCGGCTACGGGTGATGGTATACGGGAAGGTGTGTTCGCCGTGGGAGACGGCGCCGTGCTCAGGGGCGTGCTGGAGGGTCATGGGGGGATTGTAGTACGGGGGTGGGTGGCGGGGGGAAGGGGGATGGCACGGGGGTTACGTCAGGGTTTTGGTTGTTTTGGAGAGTCTGTATCTGGTTTTTGATTGAGGGCGTGGTGTTTTTTCGCTTTTGCGGGGTGGTCTGTGTCTGGAACAGGTGGATTTGGGGGCGATTTGGTTGATTGAGTGGTGGGCAAAGCCCTGGGCTGGAGGCTCAATCAGCGAACGTTTGTTCGGTGGCATAGGGGTAGCGCCTTGTTCAGGATAGCGGATTGGGAGCTCAAGTCTTAGGGGGAAGTGGCGATTGTGAGGCTGCTAGAATCGAATCGATCCCCCGCACGAGGTCACCATGGACATATTTACAAACCTTGAGTCGAAGCGAGCGGACTTGGCCAGGCTCATCGTTCTTGCAATTGCGATCGCGTTTCTGCACGCGTGTGGTGGATCGGGGGACGATTCGGGCACGGTAGGTACGCCGACGGAATCCGGGGAACGCTCAACGGCGGATCGGGCGGATGAGGTGACAGGGCCAGCGATACACCTCTTGTATGTTCTGCCGTCTGACGGAGTCGACCGGCAGCTCGACACGAATGGCACCATCCAGACATCTTTCGGTGCGGCCGAGCAGTGGCTTCGGGGGCAGACCGGCGGCCGGTCGTTCAGGTTGGACACGTTTGACGGAGAGTCGGACATCTCATTCTTCCGTCTCTCGCAGAGCGACGCGGAGATGCAGGAGGCCGGCGCGTTCGTCCGCGATAACGTGGAGGCGGACCTGAAAGACGCCGGCTTCGACTCGGAGGACAAGATTTACGCGGTGTACTACGACGGCGGCAGCACAGCAGCCTGCGGAGCGGGCGCATTTCCTCCATTGCTTCCCGGCAATGTGGCGATTCTTTATCTGCGCGGCACCCCAAGCGATGGCGCGGTACAGTGCGGCGAAAACGACTTCGCGGCGGACGTGGACTCGCCGGTTTTCTGGGAGTATGTGGTCGTGCACGAGATCGTGCACACACTCGGGTTCGTCCCTGAGTGTGCGCCTAACGCGATGGACGCCCACATCGCGGGGCCGCCGAATGACCTGATGTACGAGGGTGAGGAAGAGACGGACCTGCCGAAGGCGCTCGACGTCGGCCATGATGACTATTACGGTCACAGCGCATCCGGCTGCGCCGATTTCGAGGACTCCGCGTACCTGACGCCGTAGCCAAGCCTGCTAGAATTACACTCCCATGGCTACGACTCATACGAGCATTGACCAGGAGCGCGGCTACGGCTGAGGAATTCGACGTTGATGCTCTACGGGGAGCTGCTTCGGAGGGGAGGATTCAGTGGCATCAGCATGCCCTGGAGAGGCTCATGGAACGGGGACTCACCCGCGCCGAGGTCATGGACGCTATCATCAATGGCGAGGTGATTGAGGTTTATATGGAGGATCGGCCATATCCAAGCTGCCTCATCCTGAATGCTGGGCCGATTCCGCTGCACGTTGTGGCGGCGGCCGATGCTGAGGCTCGGATATGTCCCGTGATAACAGTGTACCGACCGGACGCGGCGCACTTCGAGGCCGATTGGAAGACGAGGAAGAAGGAGCAATGATGGTGAGCGCAAATTGGGGGCGGTGTCCGCTCTGCGGGGGCCAGAAGCAGCCTGGCACTACTACCTTTGCCGTGGACTTGAAGTTTGGGGTGGTGGTAGTGAGGGACGTTCCGGCGCTCGTTTGCAGCACGTGCGGGGATGCTTGGATCGAGGATCCGGTTGCCGCGAAGCTGGAGGGCGTCGTGGAGGATGCGCGCGAGAAGCGATCCGAGGTAGAGGTTACACAGTGGCAGCAGATCGCAGCCTAACCTTCGAACCGAGGGCTTGAAGATGACCACGACTCATACGGACATTGACCAGGAGCGCGTTGCGGCGGCGGTGCGGGAGTTGATTGCGGCGATCGGGGAGGACCCTTCGCGGGAGGGGTTGGTGGAGACGCCGGAGCGGATTGGGCGGATGTATGCGGAGCTGTTCTCGGGGTTGCGTGAGGACCCGCTGTCGGTGCTGGCGAAGGGGTTCCAGGAGGACCACAAGGAGATGGTGATCCTGAAGGACATTCCGTTTTATTCGATGTGCGAACACCACTTCTTGCCGTTCCATGGGTCGGCGCACGTGGGGTACGTGCCGGAGGGGCGGATTGTGGGGGTGAGCAAGCTGGCCCGGGTGGTGGATATCGTGGCGCGGCGGCCTCAGTTGCAGGAGCGGCTGACGAGCCAGGTGGCGGACGCGATCATGGAGGGCCTGCGGCCGGACGGGGTGGCAGTGGTGATCGAGGCGGAGCACCTGTGCATGACGATGCGAGGGGTGCAGAAGCCGGGGGCGCGGATGATTACGTCAGCGATCCGGGGTGGGTTCCGGCGCCGGGGGGTGACTCGGAGCGAGTTCCTGGCGTTGGTGCGTGAATAGTGAGTGGTGAAGAGTGAAAGGTGAAAGGTGACGGGGTAGGCACGGGTTGAGGGTGACGAGTTAAGGGTGATGGGTGACGGGTGACGGGTGACGGGTGACGGGTGACGTTGGCCCCCAACCCTCCCGCCGGCGAGGGCTCTGCCCTCTGCGCACCCGTTGGGGGAGGGTTCCCCCAGACCCCCGATACTTTGACCTTTTGAATAGATAGAAAAGGAGACGATTATGGCAAAGAGGGTATTGGTTACGGGTGCGGCAACGGGTTTTGGCCGGGGAACGGCATTGGAACTGGCCAAGCGCGGGCATACGGTGATTGCGGGGGTGCAGATCGCGCCGCAGGTGACGGAGTTGATGAAGGTGGCGGCGGATGCGGGCGTAAACCTGAAGATCCAGGTACTCGACATCACGGACGAGTTCGACCGGGAGGCGGCTTGGGCCAATGAGGTCGATGTGCTGATCAACAATGCGGGCGTGATGCAGACGGGGCCGGCCGCGGAGATCCCGATGGAGTTCGTACGGCGGAACTTCGAGACGAACGTGTTCGGGACGCTGGCGCTGACGCAGGGGTTCGCCCGGCAGATGGTCAAACGCGGATCGGGGAAGATCATCATGGTGACATCGATGGGCGGGTTGGTGACGGTGCCGTTCGCGTCGATCTACTGCGCGACGAAGCACGCATTGGAGGCGCTCGCGGAAGGGCTGAAGGCAGAGCTGGCGGGGACAGGCGTCGAGGTGTGCACGGCGAACCCCGGTGTGTACGGCACGGGGTTCAACGATCGCGGGGCGGAGACGATGATGCGGTGGTTCGATATGACGAAGTCGCTGACGAAGCCGGAAGTGTTGATGGCGGCGGCGGGCGGTCTGCAGAGCCAACATGACCCGCAGTCGATGATCGATGCGTTTGTGCGGATCGTGGAGGAGGACGACTCGAAGTTCCGGAACGTGGTGCCGGACGAGACGGCGGAATGGATCAAGGGAGTGCAGGCGAAGACGTGGGCGGCGGGGAAGGACGATGCGATCTGGAGTGCGCCACCGGTCTAGGGAGCCACGGGGGAGCCACGGGGGAGCCACGGATTGGCGAACTGGGCTGGGTGATGGGTGTGGGAAACCTG
This sequence comes from Chloroflexota bacterium, assembly GCA_031362025.1. Lineage (GTDB taxonomy): Bacteria > Chloroflexota > Dehalococcoidia > SM23-28-2 > RBG-16-64-32 > DATKKM01. The sequence continues at coordinate 5,656 of JANLRX010000143.1, read as the reverse complement.
GAACCGGGAAGAAAGGAACTATAGTCGAGGGACGTTGGTCTGCGTTCGCGCTTCGACCCTTCGGCTGCGGCTGCGGCCGCGCTCAGGGCAGGCTAAGGTTCCTCCCTCCACGGGCGGGCAGGCAGGATGAGCGATAAGGGCGGGGCAAGTGTTGGGCCGACGCCGGACCACCGCGAGCGGGTGTTAGCCCCCACCCCAGATCCTGGCGGTCGAGAGTTGCTCCCGCGATCGAAGGCCGTGCTCGCCAGGATGACAAGCGGCGGTTGGCGTTAGGGGTGGCGGCTGGTTCTTAGGGCAGCCGGTCCAAAGCGATGCGCGCCAGGTTGAGGACGGCTTCGCGGATGGCGCCGGCTTCCGCCGTTGAGGAATTCACGGCGACCGATAGGTAGTAGTCGCCGTCGAGGACCTCCAGGATCGCGAGGAACTCCGAAGAGTACTGTGCCTGATCTCCGAGACCGTCGATCTCTTCCGCATTGTCGTTGTTGAACTCGTAGAGGCCCTCGCCGCCTTCGCTGAGCATGGTAATGTCCACCGAGTCGAAGTTTTCGGAGCCCCACGAACATCCGTAGAAGCCTTCTGCGTATTCCTGGGGTTCACCATCCCCGACCTCAAAGCCGGTCTCTTCGATGATCTCGTCGGTCGTGAGTAGCTCGCAAGCGGCGGGGTTTGCGTCTGAGCCGGTGAGAATCCCGCCGACGTCGTCACCGTCGTCGCCGCCATCGCCGGTCGGCTCTCCGGCGTCTTCTGTCTCCGTCGCGGTGTCGTCGCCGCCGTCATCGCCGTCCCCGCTGTCGTCGGTGGCCGTGGCGGTGCTACCGCCGTCCCCGCCAGTATCGTCATCGTCGCCGCCACACGCGGAGAGGGCCAGGAGCGATACCAGCGCGCAGACGATTACGAGGAGCAGGTTCTTCCTCAGGAGCAGGTTCATCGGGATCTCCTTCACACATTCACACGAAAGGCCGGCGCGCGGTCGCCGTTCCCCGCATTTTACCGAATCACCCGTTACGGGCCACCGCTCGACAAGACTAACGCCAGTGGGCAGAGAGGCGCTGTGTCGAGAATGTGACGCATGTCATCCGCGCGGGGGAGGCGATCCGTATTATGATTGGCGCCTATGTGTAATATCGCTGTCGTTTCTGTACACACGTCGCCGCTGGCAAGGCCCGGGACCCGGGATAGCGGCGGGCTAAATGTGTACGTGCGCGAGCTGAGCCGCGAGATGGGCAAGCGCGGGCACACGATGGACATCTTTACTCGACGGACGGAGGCGGCGGCGGCCGAGGTCACGCGGATCGATGAACACACCCGGGTGATCCAGGTGACGGCGGGGCCGTTCGAGGCGGACAAGGCGCAGCAGCGGCGCTACCTGGAGACGTTCCGCAAGGGCGCAATGGCGTTCGGGGACACGGAGCCGGACCACATCTACGACCTGGTGCACTCGCACTACTGGATGTCGGGGTGGGTTGGGCAGACGCTGGCGGACTGCTGGAACGCGCCGCACGTGGTGATGTTCCACACGCTGGCGGAGGCGAAGAACCGGCACCACATGGGCGAACGCGAGCCTCGTTACCGGATCGCCGGGGAGCGGGTGGTGGCGCAGGGCGCGGACCAGATCATTGCGGCGAGCGAGGGCGAGAAGGAGATGCTGGCGGAGATGTACCGCGCGTCGCCGAACCGCATCTCGGTGGTGCCGTGCGGAGTGGATACGGACAAGTTCCGGCCGATGGACCGCGATGCGGCGAAGCGAAAGCTGGGGCTCGACACGGACCTGCCGGTACTCTTGTTTGTGGGGCGGATCGAGGCTCTGAAGGGCATCGATGTGCTGATACGGGCGGCGGCGCAGCTTGAGGGCCGATTCCAGCTGGTGGTGGTTGGCGGCGACGAGAAGGACTCGGACCGGCGGGAGACGCTGGAGTCGTTGGCGACGGAGCTGGGCGTGAGGGGCAAGGTTGTGTTCCTGGACGCGGTGCCGCATGACGAACTGCCGACCGTGTACAACGCCTCGGACATCTGTGTGATGCCTTCGTACTACGAGAGCTTTGGACTGGTGGCACTGGAGGCGATGGCTTGCGGGGTACCAGTGGTGGCGTCGCGGGTGGGCGGGCTGAAGGAGACGGTGCAGGACGGCCGGACGGGGTACCTGGTGCCGTGGCGCTGCCCGGAGCCGTTTGCGGAGCGCCTGGACCTGCTGCTGACGAATGAGCCGCTGCGTCTGAACCTGGGTGAGGAGGCGCGGCGGGTGTCGGAGAATTTCCGGTGGTCTGCGGTGGCGGAGCAGGTGGAGGGTGTGTACCACGATTTGGTGTCGCGGTACCGTGGGGTGGCGGTCGGCGCGCACGTGGCGTGATCGCGTTCGGGGTGTCGTCGTAGATGTGGCTCCGAAGCGCTCCGAAATTCGAATCCTCAGTCTTCGCTGGCGGTAGCAGTGTCCTTCGATTCCCTCAGGATGAGCGGGTCGGGATGTCAGCCAGGTACCAACGATTGAGCACGGTCGCAGCGTTTGGGCGAGGCACGTGCTCGGGCGAACGGGTTCACGGTGAAGATCGTCCTGGATTGTGCGCGCGGTGGGCCGAGATCAAGGGTGCATCGCCCCTACGGGACGGCGGGTGTCTCGCACCTAACGGGACGGTTTCATAGACTGAGGTTTGTATGACACACGTTGATGCGGAGAAGGAACACCCGAAGACGGCGATGGTGATCGTCGCGCACCCGGATGATGCGGAGTTTTTGTGCGGGGGGACGGTGGCGAAGTGGGTGTCGGAGGGCTGGGAGGTGCACTACCTCCTGACGACGAGCGGGGATATGGGCTCGAAGGAGCCGGGGATGACGCGCGAGAAGCTCGGGAAGATCCGGGAAAAGGAGCAGCGCGGTGCGTGTGACGTGCTGGGCGTGGGCGAGGTGGTGTTCCTGCGGTACCCGGACGGGTTCGTCGAGGACACGGCGGAGATGCGCGGGAAGATTGTCCGAGAGCTGCGACGGTTGAAGCCGCACACGGTGATCACCTGGAACCCGTTCCGGACGACGTTCACGCACCGGGACCACCGCCTGACGGGGCAATCGGCCGTGGACGCGGTGTTCCCGCTGGCGCGAGATCCGATGGCGTACCCGGAGCACGCGGAGGAAGGACTCGAGTCGCACCGGGTGATGGAGCTGCTGCTGGCCGGAGCGGAGAACCCGGACCACTGGATCGAGATCCCGGAGGCGGCGTTCAAGACGAAGATCGCGTCGCTGAAGAAGCACAAGAGCCAGATCGGAAGCGCCCCGACACCGGAGCTGCGGAAGCGGCTGAAGGCGCGGATGGCGGACGCAGGCAAGGACCAGGGCTACAAGATGGCGGAGTCGTTCCGAAGGATGGCCTGGTAGGGATGGAGTCGCTGTCCAGCACGGCGGTGTGGCTGGCGATCGCGGCGACGGGGCTGGCGGCCGCGCTGTATTGGACGCATGCGCTCGGGTTGAGAGTGGTGGTGCGGCGGCTGGCGACGGACGCGGGCAGCGGTCCGGTTGTGGCGAGTCTCGAACGCGATAACAACGGGTGGACGGAGGCGGTGGGCCGCGCGGCAACGGCGATGGCGTGGCTGGCGATGGGGCTGGTGGTGGTGGCGATGGCGGCGAGGTGGCAGGCGGTGGACCATGCGCCGTGGTCGAACATGTACGAGTTCACGATTGCGTTCGCCTCGGCGATATTGGGGTTTTACCTGGTGTTTGAACGGGTGTTTGCACCTCGCGTGGATTCTTTCCCCGCATCCCCACCCCGCCCCAAAGAAAAACGAGATGTGGGGGACACCCCCACACCCCCGGCAGAAGGGGCTACCGCCCCCTCTGCACTCGGCGCTGCGCCTGAAGGGCTTGCGAGGCGAGAGACGTCCGGTGAGGTGGGTCACGTCGCAGGCGCTGGGTGGGAGACGGAGGGCACTTCGACAGGCTCAGTTGGTGCATCGGCTTCGCCGAGGGCCCTTCGACAGGCTCAGGATGAGGTTGGTGCACGCTCATCCAATGTCAGGCGGTCGGCGCGGGCGCTGGGCAGCGTGGCGCTACCCCTCGTGTGTGCGATGCTGGCGGGGAGTGTGGCGTTCTTCCCGGACACGGTGCGGCCGCTGGTGCCGGCGCTGCAGAACACGGACCTGCTGGCGATCCACGTGGCGGCGATGATCCTGGCGTATGCGGCGCTGAGTGTGTCGTTTGCGGCGGCGGTGCTGTACCTGGTGCAGGGCGGGAATGCGAACCGCTTCCCGCGGCTGCCGAAGGCGCGGTTGTTGGATGAGATTGGGTACAAGTCGGTAATGCTGGGGTTCCCGCTTCTGGCGGGCGGGATTGCGCTCGGGGCGTACTGGGCGAACTCGGCGTGGGGGCGGTACTGGGGCTGGGACCCGAAGGAGACGTCAGCGCTGCTGACGTGGCTGATCTATGGAATCTACCTGCACATGCGGGGGCTGCGGAACTGGAACGGGACGCGCTCGGCGTGGGTGCTGGTGGTGGGTTTCGGGGCGGTGATGTTCACGTACTTTGTGGTGAACCTGTGGGTGTCGGGACTGCACTCTTACGCGGGGGTGTGAGCCAGTAGCCAGTAGCCAGCCAGTATAAGCATGAAGGTAGGCAAAGCGATGCGACAGTTTGGTTGGCGCGGTGTACGCGATCGGGCGATTGCCCCTCCCCAGATCCTGGCCGAAGAATGTCTGTCCCGCGAGCGGGTTTTCAGGCGGCCAGGATGACAGAGTGGTATCCGCGCTTCGACGTAGGCGAAACGGCGAAGAGGTTGCGAGGATCGTTGGAGACGGTGGAGTGGGCGCTATCCATGGTCCCGGTGAAGTACACGCACTCGCTGCCAGACTTCTATCCGCCGGAAGACTGGACGGTGGCAATGAACGTGGCTCACCTGACGATCTACGACGAACGCATCGCGATCCCGTTGCTCAAGTCGTTGGCGGCCGGCGGCGACGGCGTTGGCGTCGTGAAATCGCTCGGCGAGTCGTGGTTCTACGACGACGCGAAGGCGCTGTCCGTTGAACCACTGTCGGTACTGGGTCCGCGCTTGCGATCGGCGCGCGGGGATCAGGCTGCAGTAGTGGAGTCGTTCTCCGACGACTCATTCAACGCGCGAGTGACGCCTCTGTGGGCAACCGGTCGGCACGGCAATCCGCCGCACTCGCCGGGGTGGATCGCGACGAAGAGTTTTCAGCACACGTGGGAGCACGGGAACGCGGTGCTGCGGATGGCGTTGTTTGCGCCTCGTGAATAGCATCTTGCAGTTCTCATAGCGACGGCGGGATAATCGGCGCCAGCCCCCAAGCAGAGAAGGAGAGAATGAATGGACGCAGTTTCGCTGCTCAAGATACAAATTAACTTTGCACACGAAGTCGTCGAGGGAACGATGGCGAATGTTGACGCCGATGTTTGCCACAAAACGCCGGGCGGCAAAGCCCACCCGATCGGCGCGACGTACGCGCACACGATCCTGTCTGAGGACTTCATCGTGAACATGATCATCCGCGGGCAGACACCACTAGTGATGGGTGAGTGGGCCGGAAAGGCTGGGATCAGCGAGCCGCCTCCGATGCCGGGCAGCCCTGGCACATTCGAATGGGCGAACCGCGTGATGGTGGATCTCGACCAGGTAAGAAAGTACGCGCAGGCAGTCTACGCCGCCACGAGCGCGTAT
>JANLRX010000031.1:0-7110 GCA_031362025.1 Chloroflexota bacterium | reverse complement strand
TCCACGTTTCGCCGATCGCGAACGTCCCCCAATGGGAACATGTGACATTTTCTTCGGCCGGGATCGTCGAGATTGCGTCCATCGCACCCACGGCTTCTCCGTCGCCCACCCCTGTACCCGTCACGGCGTCTCCAACGCCTGTCCCGCTGGCTCCGCCGGAGTGCGCAGGAATGGCGTTTGACAAGATTCTCATTGGAACGAACTCAGGCGAGACGATCATCGGGACCCAAGGGCGTGACCTCATCATCACGCTGGGCGGGAATGACTACCTCAGTGGGCAGAACGGCAACGACTGCCTGGTGGGCGGGTCCGGAAACGATACGCTGATCGCTGATGCGCAGGACGATGTCCTCGTCGGTGGAGACGGTGCGGACTACATGTCCGGAGGATATGGAAACGACCGTCTCTTTGCCGGTGGGGGAGACGACAACTTATACGGTGCGGCCAACACGGACCACTGCGATGGTGGCATCGGGATCGACATGGCTAACACCTGCGAAACCATAGCTAACGTTCCGTAGGAGTTTATGAGCTGTAGCGGCGCGATTCGCGCCGCTACAGCGTCATCTCGCTGCTGTGCCCCGGGAACATCTTCGCCTTCGGGTCGATCTTCGCTTTCGCGGCGTTGGCGGCGATGGCGGCCTGCCCGAAGCCGGTGACGATCAGGTTTAGCGGGACCGAGCCTTCGATCGCGGCCATGTCGCCGGCGGCGTACACGGCGGGGAGGTTCGTCTCCATGAAGACGTCCGTCTTGATGTGCCGGTTGTCCAGCATGTCGAGGCCCCAGGTGGCGATCGGGCCGGGCGCGGCCTTGAAACCGGTGCTAATCAGCACGACGCTCACGTCGATCGTGCGCTCTTCGGCCGTTTTGTTGTTGAAGATGGTCGCGGTCTTCGGGCCTTTGTCGTCGCCGTCGATGCGCTTGAGTTCCCAGAACGTCATCACGGGGATCGTCGTCGTCGCCAGCGACGCGAGGCTGCCTTCGTGGGCGCGGAACTGGTCGCGGCGGTGGATCAGGGTGATGCTCTTCGCCCAGTCCTTGAGGTTGAGCGCCCAGTCGATCGCCGTGTCGCCGCCGCCGATGATCAAGATGTTCTTGTCGCGGAACGGCTTCTTGTCCTTCACGAAGTAGTACACGCCCTTGTCGAGGTAGTCTGCCACGCCCGGCTTGTCGAGCTTGTTCGGCTCGAAGGCGCCGATGCCGGCGGTGATGATAACGGCGCGCGAGAGGTGAGGTTCCGTCTGCGTGCCGAGGCGCCAGACCTCCTCGCCGTCCACGTCCTTGCGGGTGAGTGTCTCGATGCGCTGCCCCAGCACCATCGTCGGATCGAACATGTCAATCTGCTCGACGAGAAGCTTCACGAGGTCTTTTGCCAGCACCTTCGGGAGGCCGGGCACGTCGTAGATGTACTTCTCGGGGTAGAGCACGGCGAGCTGCCCACCGACCTCCGGTAGCGCTTCGATGATCTTGGTACGCATTCCCCTCAGGCCCGCGTAGAACGAGGCGAAGAGCCCGGTCGGTCCGGCGCCGATGATCGTCAGGTCGTAGACGTCGCTGGTGGAGTCAGTCATTCGGCCACCTCCTGCTCATATGGTACAGAGTGGGAAGGTCGCAGTCGCGCCATACTTCATGCTTGGTGACATCACGCTGTCACACCCCACTGGTATTGTTCACATAAGACATAAGGAGGAGAAGACATGACAACCGAAGCAGCAGCACCCGCCGGCTACCACACCGTCTCGCCGTACCTCGTCGTCAGCGACGCCGAGCGGCTGATGACGTTCCTGAAAGACGCGTTCGGCGCCGTGGAAACGGAGCGAATGGAGAACGCCGGCCGCCTGGCTCACGGCGAGGTCCGCATTGGCGACTCGATCGTGATGATGGGTGAGTCGCCCGATCCGACCCGCGAGACCCACGCCATGCTGTACCTGTACGTTGCCGACCCGGACGCAACGTACAAGAAAGGCCTGGCAGCCGGGGCCGTGTCGTTCGAAGAGCCTAACGACACGGCGTATGGCGACCGCCGGGCGGCGTTCCGCGACGCCTTCGGGAACGAGTGGTTCGTGGCGAAGAGGATCGCGAGTTAGCCTCGAACTAGCCGTGTTGTTCACGGAGGTGCCGTTCAGTGCGTTTAACCTAGTGACCTGCGGCGGCTTCCTGGTAGGGTATCTCAGCTCCCAGGTGTGGGCATCCCGAAGGTAATGGCTCCGGTTCAAGATCGCCAGGCGTATAGTTCGCGACATATTCCCAATAGCGCAGCAGCCATAGCGTGTCGCGGACATCGACGCTACCATCGCATTGGAGATCGAATCCCGGAGGAAACAGTTCTTCCCCGGGACCGTATGTGGGACCCGGTTCAATTCGGAAGTAAGGCTCCGGTACGTCGCATGACGTTGGTCCCGGATCCTCCGTACAGTACACGGTGATCTTGAGGCAATACCGAGGTGGGGCCTCGAGACTTGCGATCGCCAGCAGGTGGACAAGTACATCGAGGGCACTCGCGTAGCAGTCAATATCCCCCTTGCGCACGATCCTCTGAGGCTCGTCCGGAGGCTCCGATGAGTTGGTCTCAGAAACCAGCCCAGTAGCCAGACATGCCGACGCGAGAGGCACTGCCACCACCAACGCTCTGGCTAGCATGCCGGGTTGCAACTTGGCCGCGGTTCCCATCGCCTCCAGTATATGCATCTGCCACCGTCATTCCCCACGCCTCAGCCCCTCAGCGCTATAGCGCGTCCATGTATTCGCCGATGGCGTCCAGGTGGACGTTCTTCACAGCGATCTCGGGGGCGTAAACGATCTCGTCGGCGGCCCAGACGAGGATGGGCTTGCCTTCCTTCGTCACGCCGATGACGTTGTTGAGCACGTTCATCACGTTCTCGTTGATGCGCATCGTGTTTGGGCGCAGCGGCTTGTCGAGCTTGCCGTCCTTGATCAGGAACGAGTCCGCGACCGCCGTGCCCGTGAAGTCGCCGGCGCGCAGGCCGTTGACCGGGTACGTGTACCACAGGCGGCCGATGTAGACGCCGTTGCCGACGAGCTTGCAGATCGCCTCAGTGTCGGCGACGTCGCCGGGGATGACCACGTTCGTCGGGTGGATGCCCGGTTGGGAGTCGAAGTGACGCCCGCCGCCGCGCGCGTAGCGGAAGCCGTTGCGGGGCATGAACGCATGCTTCCAGTCCGCCGGATCGACGCCGAGCTTCTCCTTCGCCGCGGGGTCAATCTGCACCCGCTGCGACTCGTACCAGTTCGAAAGCAGTCCCACGAGCACGCCGTCCTTGATCAGCTCGGTGCGTCCGGTGGGCAACCCTTCGTCGGTGATCCCCTTCGAGCCGACGAGACCGCGGACCGACCCGTCGTCGACGATCGTTAGCTTGTCCGAAGCTACCTTCTGGCCAAGCTTGCCCATGAACGGTGAGGCCGCGGCGTAGAACGTCGCGGTGTCGAGGCCGGGCATCACGATGTAGTGCAGGATCTCCATCACGGCCTCGCGCCCGAAGACGACGGTGTAGTCTCCGGTCGGCAGCTTCACCCCGCCAACGCCGGCAATGGCGTTCTGCGCGGCCTCCCGTCCCGCTTCCTCGGTTAGGCCGGCGAGCGTCGTGCTCGCCTCATAACCGCTGCCCTTCGAGGCCTCCGTCTCCACCATCGAAGTGATAAACGACATCACGAGCGTGGACTCGTCGCTCTGCACCTCCGGCATCGCGGTCGAGCAGATCGCCATGCGCTCCTGGAGGATCGTCACGTCGCCGCCGATGATGATGCCGAGCTCAGTCAGCTTCTCGGGCCGGTCCACCAGCGCCATGAGCGATTCCGACGTTTCGAACACCTTCAGGCCGCCGTTCAGCACCCGCCAACCGGCCTCGGACAGGTCCTCGTCCTTGATGTTCGCGATCGTGGGGTCAGCGTAGTCCTTCAGCGTGCGCTTCTCGCCCGTCGGCTTGGCCAGCGACACGAACTCCGGGTCCTCGCTCGCGCCCTGCCGCGCCTTGTCGAGCGCCGACTGCACGCCCTCGAGGCTGATGTCCGACATCTCGGACCCGAAGCCGATCTTGCCGCCGACCTTGTCCGTCGTCGGGCTCTTGAACACGACCTGCACCCCGATCCCGTAGTTCACCACGGACTTCGGCTCCTCGACCCCGTTGCAGGGGATGTGCGAGGTGTAGTTCAGCCGCGAAAGCAGCACACCGTTGGCGGAGACGTAAACCTCCGCCTCCTCGACGTCATCCTGCGCCTGCACAAAGGCGAGCCCCTGCTGCGCCGCACGTTCCAGGTCTTTCAGGGTAATCATTGGGTCGCTCCTTCGTGTGCTTGACCAAATGTACGAATCGCGCCGGTCGCGACATCGATTTCGAGGACGGAGACACCGCGCAAAAGATGGCGATACGTTCGGTAGTAGTATTCCGCGAGTGTCTCTTGTCGCTTGGCATGGCGCGCTAGCGGCAATACGACGAAACGGAGGACGTCCGGCGGAAGGCAGCTGAGATATAAAAGCGCCTCGTTTATAAATGCCATCTTAGCGCTGGGCACATTGCCTGTTTCAGTCCAGCTGTAGCACTTACACTCGCCGGCGATAACTGCCTGATCTCCTCGCAATCCAACGAGGTCGAATCGGTGAAACTTTGCAGGGCTGCCGATCTCGATTGCATGGTTGCTCGTGAAGGGAATCTGGAAATGAACAGAAAGAGCCTTGAGCGCTACGGCTTCGAAGTCTCGCCCGCGCCCCGGATTTAGGCTGTTGTCCGACGGCATATTGGCCCCTCCATTCTTGTCATCGTGGCATACCCTCGGCTCCGCCCCCAACCGTGATTACGCAGCCGCTGGTGTGCGCCGCCCTGTCGCTCGCCAGCCACAGCGCTGCGTCAGCGACCGCCGACGCTGGCACGGTGGTGGTGCGGAAGATGCTGCGTTCGGCGTAGCGTTCCAGCACTTCGGCTTCGGTCTTGCCGGACTGGAGGGCGCGCTCCTGGACCAGCGTCCGGAAGAGCGGGGTGTCGATGGCGTCGGCGTTGATGTAGTTCGCGGTGATGCCGTGGCGCGAGAGTTCGTTGGCGGCGTTGCGCACGTAGTGGACGAGCGCCGCCTTCGACGCGCCGTACGCGGCGGCGCCTTCGCCCGGCGCGAAAGAGGCCTTCGAGGCGTTGTAGACCAGCCTCCCGCCGCTCCCCTGCACCAGCATCAGTTGCGAGGCGACCCGCGTGGCGGCGACGGCGCCCTGGTAGTGCACCCGCAAATGCGCCTCCACCTCGGCGTCTGGCATCGCGGCGACGGGGTGCAGTTCCGGTGGCACACCCGGCGAGTAGAACAGCACGTCGACGCCGCCGAAGTGCAGCACGGCTTTCCGGAACGCGTTCTCGATCGCGGCCGGGTCGCCGGCGTTTCCGGCCAGGGCGAGCGCTCGTTCCGGTGAGCGGGCGTTGATCTCGTCCGCCACCTCGTTCGAGCGGTCGAGATCGAGGTCCACAATCGCGACGTGGGCGCCGGCCTCCGCGAATCGAGATGCTGTGGCGCGGCCGATGCCAGACGCGCCACCGATGATCACCGCGACCTTGCCCTCGAGGTCGGCGCGGGCCCTGGCGCTTTCGTCGATCTTGCGGCGCTCGAGAGGCCAGTACTCCATCTCGCAGGCGTCGGCGTCGGAGAGGAATTCGAAGCGCTCGATCGCCTCCGCGCCCGACATCGCCTCCATCGTCGCACGGTAGCATTCACCGGCGATGAGGGCGTTGCGTCGGTCCTTGCCGGCGTAGAACACGCCGACGCCGGGTACGGCGACGACCTTCAGCCAGTCGGCGATCGGCGTGGTTTGGCCGTTTGCAGCGGCACACGAAACGTAATCGGCGTGTGCGGCGGCGATGGATTCGCGGATCCGGTCGGCGTCTTCGGGGCGTAGGGGCGAGGCATGCCTCGCCCCTACGCCTCGATCCAGGACCAACGCTCGATTCCCAGCGCGCATGATGTGTTCCGGGGTCATCACCCCGCGCGAGGCGACGTCTGCGAACCGGTCGCCGGCGATGTGTACGAGGGTTTGTTCTGAGTCGTCGAAGGCGAGCACGCACGGCCAGCCGAGCTTTACCAGCTCGCCGCGGATCACCGGTGCGATTGCGGCAGCGGTTGCGCGGCGGTCGTCTTGCGGCAGATCAGGAGTGGCGCGCGGGCCGAACACTTGCTTGCCACGCCGGGCATCGGCGACGTATTCGGCAGCGCGCGTGGTGATCGACATAACGTTGTCGTAGCACTCGCGGGCCGTGTCACCCCACGCGGCGAGGCCGTGCTTCTCCATGGCGAGCGCGATGGCGCCAGCGGGCGGACCGTCGGCGAAGCGTTGGGCCATTCGCTGGGCCAGCGGGAAGCCGGGGCGGACGTACTCCAGGAACGCGACGCTGTCGCCGAACAGGCGCTCGATGTGCTCGCGGGCGGACGGGGTGTCCGTTAGCGAGAGCGAGGCGACATCGTGGGTGTGCGCGACGAACCACTGCGGGATGAGCGCGTGCAGCGGCGTCTCGACGCTCGGCAGCGGGTCCTCGGTCGGGAAGATCATGCAGGCGCGCATCACCCGCATCATCTCCTCGTCGCTCATCTCTTCGCGGGACCGCAGCGTGGCGAGCCGGTCGACGTACAGGTGCGTGAACCCCTTCGGGCCGATCGTGCGGAGGTCCGTCCCGCTGCCCTTCACGACGAGGGACTGCACCCGGCGCCCGAAGACGTCCTCCACCTCGATCTTGACGCTCGTGTTGCCGCCGCCCGGTTGGACGAGCGACACGTCCGCGCCGATGAGGTTGGACAGGTACACGAGCTGCGATATCGGTTCGGGACCGGTGGCCGAGTCGTCCCAGATGGTGGTCATGTGGCGGCTACTTGCCGCCGCTGAGGCGTGCCCGCGAGCGCATGGTCGGCCCGCCGTTCGACATGCGCTTCGTCTGCATCGGCTGGCCCTTGCCGCAGTTCGGGATCGCGAAGAGCTGGAAGTCGTTGCCGACGGCGTCCACGTTCATGAAGTAGTCCCGCGTGTCGCTCATCAGGCCGCCGTCGCGGAACATCTCGCCGATCTCGCCGTTCTTGATCTCGTACACCTTCTGCGCTGTGATGCGGAAATTCTCGCGGGACTCGGC
>JANLRX010000011.1:0-3519 GCA_031362025.1 Chloroflexota bacterium | reverse complement strand
AACGTTCTCGTTTCACTGGTCTGCTCGCCTGGCACGGTCTTCTCAGTAGACGACCCGACTGCCTCTGAGTCCGACTCGGCCGAGTTCACCGTCAACGCCCAGCCCGGCACGCTTTGCTCCGCGTCGGAGGCGATCCCGGGTGGCTACATGGCGAACCAGGCAGCTTGCCAGAACGTGCCGCTTACCACCGGCTTCTGCACGATCACTAACACGCCGGGCGCACCGGCCGTAGGTGGTGTCGTGGACATGCCGGTGAGCGGATGCTGTGACTCCTCCGGGGGCTTCTCGATGCTCCTTGCAGCAGCGCTGGCAGCGTTCGTCGCGATGTCTACCGGCACGGGCGTCTGGCGCCTCGCGCTCCAGCGCCGCTAGACAGCCAGCACGCGACTGCGCCAGTCATCGACGGCCGCCGGGTTCAGCCGTTCGATTTCGCGCACGTCGTCGAACCCTGCATCGGCGGTGACGATATATTGCGCACCCATCCGGAGCGCGACCGCGAGGTGCACAAGGTCTCGGGATGCCAGCTCGGGATAGGCTTGTGCGAGTCTCGCTGCCACTTCCATGTCATCCGCAACGATCGATTCGATGCGTCCCTGCATGAGGGTCATGAAGTCCGTGTAATGCTGTACCCTCGCTCCCCAAAGTCCAATTGAGCGATAGCGGTGCAGTAGTTCTTGGAATACTTCAGCATTGGTGAAGAAGCGCTCGTCACTCTGAGCCAGCGCAAGGATTGCCCGGGACGGTTCTCGCAACGGATGCGCTCGTCCCGCCGCGTACATGAATACGTTAGTCTCGATTAGTATTCGGAAGGTCCCACCCCGCCACGATCTGTCTCTTGAGCTCCTCGGGGTCCGGCACATCCTCGACACCCTCAGATGCCAGAATCCGCTTGAGTGCCTCCTCGCGCAGCTGCTGAATCATCTTTTCGTACGCTTCGTCGATCGCCTCGCGTAGCGTCTCGGACGTGGACGTGCCGTACTTCTCGCGAAGCTCGGAAACCTTGCGGCGGTGTTCTGCGTCCAGGCGGACTTCGATGCGATCGTACTTCATGCCGTACAAAAGTGTACGGCAAATCTTGTACGGTGCCTAGTTACCGGGGAGGGTTGTCTCGCCGCCCATGAGGTAGCGGTCGATGCCGCGGGCGGCGGTCCGGCCTTCCTGGATCGCCCAGACGATGAGCGACTGGCCGCGGGTCATGTCGCCGGCGGTGAAGACGCCGGGGACGCTGGTCATCTTGTCCTTGTCGGCGCGCACGTTGCCGCGTTCGTTCAGCTCCACGCCGAGCTGCTCGGCCATGTACTTCTCGGGGCCGAGGAAGCCCATCGCGAGGAGTAGCAGGTCCACTTCCTCTTCGAAATCGCTGTCCGGCACGTCCTTCATCACGAAGCGGCCGTCCTCCCGCACGAACTCGACGCGGTTGCCGTGCAGCTTCTTCAGCTCCCCGTTCTCGCCGGAGAGGAACTTCGTCTGGACGGAGTACTCACGTGCGCCGCCTTCCTCGTGGGCAGAAGAGACACGGTAGATGTTCGGGTACATCGGCCAGGGGGCGTCAGAGCCACGCATCTGCGGCGGTTGGGGCATAATCTCCATCTGGATCACGGACTTTGCGCCGTGTCGGTGCACGGTGCCCAGGCAGTCCGCGCCCGTGTCGCCGCCGCCAAGGATTAGCACACGCTTGCCCTCCGCCGAGATGAAGCGCTCAGGCGGCAATTCATCGCCGGCGTTGCGGTGGTTCTGCAGCGGCAGGAACTCCATCGCGAAGTAGGTGCCCTTCAGCTCGCGGCCGGGCACCTGGAGGTCGCGGGGGTGGGTGGCGCCACCGGTCAGGCAGAGCGCGTCGTACTCCTTCAGCAGGTCGCGGGCGTCGATGTCCTTGCCGATGTTGGCGCTGGTCTTGAACGTGACGCCTTCTTCGGCCATCTGCTCCATGCGCCGGTCGATCGTCCACTTCTCCATCTTGAAGTCCGGGATGCCGTAGCGGAGCAAACCTCCGATGCGGTCGTCGCGCTCGTACAGGGTGACGGCGTGGCCGGCGCGCGCCAGTTGCTGCGCCGCGGCCATACCCGCTGGCCCCGAACCGATGACGGCGACGCGCTTGCCGGTGATGCGGTCCGGCTTCTCGGGTGCGATCCAGCCGTTCTTCCAGGCGTGCTCGATGATGGTCAGCTCGACCTGCTTGATCGTCACGGCGTCGCTGTTGATGCCGAGGACGCACGCCGCCTCGCAGGGGGCCGGACAGAGGCGGCCGGTGAACTCCGGGAAGTTGTTCGTGGCATGCAGCCGTTCGATCGCCTCGCGCCACTGGTTCTTGTACACGAGGTCGTTCCAGTCCGGGATGATGTTGCCGAGAGGGCAACCCTGGTGGCAAAACGGAATGCCGCAGTCCATGCAGCGGGAGGCCTGCGCCTGCAGCCGCTCCGTCGGGAAGTCTTCGTAGACCTCCAGCCAGTCGTGGACGCGCTTATCGATCGGCCGTCGCGTGGGTGTTTCCCGCGCGAACTCCATGAAGCCGGTGGGTTTACCCATGCGGTGTCTCTGCCTTCGTTTGCGTCTTGTTGGACTTCTTGCCGTTGGTCTTGCCGGCTTCGGCTTCCACCGCGCGCGTCGCTTCGAGCTGTTCGAGGAGCACGCGCTTGTAGTCGCGCGGCATGACTTTCACGAACTTTGCAGCGATTTTCGGCCACTGCCCCAGGATGTCCTTCGCGACCGTGCTGCCAGTATGCTCGCGGTGGCGCTCGATGAGGCCGCGGACGAGATCGAGGTCTTCGGCATCGTCCAGCTTCTCGAGGTCCACCATCTCCTTGTTGCAGCGGATGTGGAAGTCGCCGTCGGGGTCGTAGACGAAGGCGATGCCGCCGCTCATCCCGGCCCCGAAGTTGCGGCCGGTCTTGCCGATGACGACGACGCGGCCGCCGGTCATGTACTCGCAGCCGTGGTCGCCGATGCCTTCGACGACAGCCATCGCGCCGGAGTTGCGGACGGCGAAGCGCTCGCCGGCCACGCCGCGGGCGAAGAACAGGCCGCTCGTCGCGCCGTAAAGGACGACGTTGCCGATCAGGATGTTCTCTTCCGAGACGAAGGTCGATTCCTTCGGCGGGTAGACGATGATCTTGCCGCCGGAAAGACCTTTGCCGACGTAATCGTTCGAGTCGCCTTCCAGCTCCAGTGTTATCCCGCGCGGGACGAACGCGCCGAAGCTCTGGCCGGCCGAGCCCTTGAACTTGATGTGGATCGTGTCGTCCGGCAGGCCGTCGAAGCCGTACTTTCGGGTGAGCTCGCTACCCAGGATCGTCCCCACCGTGCGGTTCACGTTCCGGATCGGCATCTCCAACCGAGTCGGTGTGCCCTTGTCGAGCGTGTCCTTGCAGAGCTTCAGCAGCTCCTGGTCCAGCGCCTTGTCTAGGCCGTGGTCCTGTTCCACGATGCGGCGAGTCGCCACTTCGGGACCGACGTCGGGGCGGTAGAAGATCGCCGAGAAGTCCAGGCCGCGCGCCTTGTAGTGCTCGATCGCGCGGCGCA
>JANLRX010000502.1:0-6076 GCA_031362025.1 Chloroflexota bacterium | reverse complement strand
GGCCCTGGTTGGGCAGTAACGTTAATCCGGCGCGCTAGTTGACATATTGTGCGCCGCTTCGATAAGACAGGGGTACAACATGAAGCTCGGTGACAGGATTCGGCAACTCAGAGACCAGGCAGGGCTCACGCAGGGCCAGCTCGCGAGCGGTTCGGCCGTCAGCCAGGGGTACTTATCCCAACTCGAGAACGGCGAGGTGAAGAACCCCTCCGCCGCCGTCCTGCTGCGCGTCGCTCAGGCGATCAACGTGGACGCTGATGACCTGTTCGAGGCCGCTGGCTACCCCACAGTCCGCACTCTCCGCCGCGTCTATCAGGATTACGCCGACACGATCGACGCTAACCTCCTCCGCTACCTGTCCGGCCTCGCCCGCGACAAGCAGCGCCGCCTCCTTTCGCTCCTCCAGGGGATCGAGGATGTGGTCGGTGGACAGGTCGATGACAGTTGGATCAACGGGGTGGCCGCCACCACGGAGCTTTCCGAGGTGGCCGGCTAAGCATGACGGACGCCGATAGCCGGGCGGCGCTCACCGAAAAGATCGACCCCGAGCTGCTGGTAATGCTCGGGCGGATGTCCAAGCGCCAGCAGCGCCAGGTCCTCCTCCTCCTCATGGTCGTGGAGAACCTGCTCTTCGAGATGATGCGCGAACGCCGCGCCCGCGAAGACATGGAATAGCAACGCTCGGAGAATAGCAACGCTCGGAAATGAAAACGAGGGCCGCGAGGCCCTCTTTTTTTGTGCCCGCCGGGTGAAGGTTAGCCGGCCTGGGTCGCCATTTCGTTCGCGACGTTCAGGAGTGCTTGGGGCGCGATCCGCGGGCCGCTGTAGTGAATGATCATGCGCAGCCCGTTCTGCTGATAGACGAGCGTCTGGGAGTCGGTCGTGTCCCAACCGATGCCGCCGCTCGTGGACTGCCAGCCACCCTCGAAGTACGTGGCCGGCGTGTGGACGACCAGCGTGTCCACCAGGCTGCCGTGCCGCGCCACGAGGTCTCCGACTCCGCTTCCTGGTAGATGTTGAACGCCGCGGTCCCCGGCTGGTTGCTGTGGACCGTCGCGTAAACCCCTCCGGCCCGGGCTGTGATTGCCGCCGGGTAGTACCGGGACGACACCAGCTTGAAGTCTTCGGGGAGTCCCACCGGTTCCACTGCTGGCAGACCGAGCAGCACTCGCGCCTGGCTCGCGGTCACATCGATGCCAGTTACCGTGACGTTCGGCGCGTTGACTGGCGGCGCCGGCGCCTCTGTGACGCCACGTACTGCGCGACGTCTCGAGTCGCCTGCACGGCCGGGTGGTCCGCGAACCCGGTCACCGGTAGCGGCCCAATCGCCGCCACGAACAAGGTCACGGCCGCCGCCAGCCCAACCAGGCGCGGCGTCACCCGCGAGGCAATGCTTGGCTCCGCCTGGAGGTCATAGAGCTGGTGGAGCGCGGAGCGCTTGGTGTCGTTTCGCATGCGCGCCCACAGACGTTGCTGGACGTGGCTGTCCCGTCGCGTCGTGCCGTGTTGTGTCTGCGAAAGCGCCGCCCGTACCAGGCTGTCCAGCTGCGGATCGCCTGAAGCAAACGTAGGAGGATCGGCCACAGCCGTCGTACCCTGCGCCTCTGTCGGCCCTTCGATGCGCCTCCGGACGCGTTCCCATACCTCGGGTTCTTCCGCGTATGCGTCTGTCACGACGTCTTCGTACAGCGGTCTGCGCTCTGCGATCGCTTCCACCACATCTTCGGCGTGGTCCGCAACGGGCGGCACCGTAGGCTCGGGGTGCTTCGCGATGCGCTGTTGGATCCTCCGCCAGACCGATTCTTCGTGACTGGCGATGAGGTCTTGGTTCTCCTCGCTGGCCTTTGCGCGGAGCCTGGCCACACCAAGGAGCGAGCTTAGCTCTTCGTCGTCCAGGTTCTGTTGGGGCTGGTCATCCCCGGCGCCGTGTAGCAGTTCGTCGATGGCGCGGGCCAGAAATTCGGCCCGCTCCGCGTCGTTCATCTACCAGTGGCCCCCATCGTCTGCATGCGGTCCCGCAGCTTTCTCAGCGCGCGGAAGATAGTCACGCGAACGTTGACTTCGCTCGTACTCAGGATGCTGGCGATCTCTCGGTTGGTCAGCTCAGCGTCAAACTTCAAGGCGATGATCTCCTGCTCCCGTCGGGGGAGGCCCCGCACCAGGGCGGAGAGGGAGGCGAGCCGTTCCTTGTGGAGCAGGGACTCCTCCGGACTCTTTGGCTGGCCGTGGATCTCGCGTTCAATCGCGGCCTCTTGCGCGGCCCGTACAGCGGGCTTTTCCTTGCGCCAGTGGGATGAGACTTCGTTTCGGGCGATCGTGAACAGCCACGACCCGAACGACTCCGGCGAGCGGAGGGACTTCATCTTCATGTACGCCTTCTCGAAGACGTCAGAGACGATGTCGAGCGATACTTCGCGGTCCTGCACCCTGCCGTAGACGTAGGCGAAGACCTTCGGGAAGAACTGGTGGTAAAGCTCCGAGAACTCCGTGACGGGCGCCACTACCTCGTCGGCTGAGATAGCGATCTGCTGTTCCTCTTGCGCCCGCTGCTTCGTCGCGGTCTTGGCGCTTCGTGTGTCTTCCAGTGCGATTCGTATCGTTGACATGTGCCCAACCGTCCCGTTTCTCCGGGTTCAAATTCCCCGGTCTAAGCCTGTCCCTTAACCCAGGCTGCGCTTTCGTTGAGGACTAGACGTCCTTACCCTGGCCCTGTTACACGTTTCGATTACGAATCTTCGATTCCCTGTTATCCCGGTACTCTGCTTCTGCAATCGATCTTCGTGTTAGATGCCTGTCTCTTCGAAAATTAGTATTCCAGAGGGCACGTTCAGCTCTGGTAAAGGCATCGCCGGATGGGGTGAATACCGCGTAAAAACACTTTTCAGGCGCGGTTAACCAGCGCGGTAGGCGCGGTCAAGAAGCTGTATAATGTGCACCACGCGCGCCCGCAGGCCACGCCGTCGCACGCCGGCCTCCAGCTGCGCCATGCAGCCGGGATTGGACGTCGCGATGTAGTCCGGAGCGATCGTTGCGATGTCGTCCATCTTGTGCTCCAGCAGGTCGAGCGACATCTCCGGCTGCGTCAGCGAGTAGACACCCGCGCTTCCGCAGCAGCGGTCCGGGTGCGCCATCTCCGCCAACCGCAGCCCCGGGATCGACTCCAGCACCTCCCGCGGCGCTCGGGTGATCCGCTGCGCGTGCGCCAGGTGGCACGAGTCCTGCAGCGTGACCGTCGCGTTCACAGCCCCGGTCGGGCGTTCAAACGGCAGGCCGACGAGAAATTCGCTCACGTCCTGTACCAGCGCCGAGAACCTCTCCGCCTTCGCAGCGTAGCGTTCGTCTCCCGCCAGCAGCTGCCCGTACTCCTTCATCGCCGCGCCGCATCCCGCTGAGTTGATGACCACCGCATCGATTCCCGCCGCGAGGAACGCGTCGATGTTCCGGCGTGCCAGCTCGCGCGCCGTCCGCAGCTCGCCGTTGTGGCCGTGCAACGCCCCGCAGCACCCCTGCTCAGGCGGCGCGACCACCTCGCATCCATTACGCGCCAGCACTCGCACCGTCGCCCGGTGCACTGCCCCGTACGCGTGCGGCATGATGCATCCCGTCAGCAGCGCCACGCGGTGCTGCGTCGCCCCCTTTGGCCGCGCCAGCACACCCTTGCGTTCGTATGCCCGCCCGCTGATTCGTGGTGCGAGCGCAGCTCTCGGCCCGATCACCGGCAGTTGTTCCGCGAGCGACTGAAGGCCTGAGGATCGCGCGAACCGAAGCGCTGACGCGAGCACCCGCATCCGGCCCGGCTTCGCGATCACCTCTCGCAGGAACAACGCCCGCAGCCGCCACGCCAACGGCGCCGCGTCCGATTCCAGCACTGTCGATCGCGCGTGCTCCATCACCCGCCCATAGGGGACGCCGGATGGGCACACCGCCTCGCAGTTGCGGCACTGCAGGCACTGGTCCAGGTGCCCGACCACCGTCTCCGTCGGCGGGATCAGCCCTTCTTCCAGAGCGCGCATCAGGTACAGACGGCCGCGCGGCGATTCCGTCTCCAGCCCCGTCTCGATGTACGTCGGGCAGTGCTGCAGGCAGAGCCCGCAGCGCACGCACTTCGACAGGTCCGCGTCGAGGTTCATCCCCAGGCCGATGCGCTCTTCCGTCACAGCCGCCCCACAAACCGCCCCGGCGACAGCACCGAGCCCGGGTCGAACTCCTGCTTCAACCGCTGCATCAACTCAAACGCCTGCGGGGTCTCGCCGAACACGTCAATGTTGCGCTTCACCTCCACCGGGCAGCGCTCGACAACCGACGTCCCGCCGAACCAATCCGCCAGCGCTTCCGCCGCCTCGATCGCGTCGGCCCCATCCGCGCCGGTCCGGCACACTCCCACCGTCGGGTACGCCTCAAGCGAGGCGTTAGGCAGCGTCGTCGCAGCCTCGTTCAGAAGCGCCGCCACATCGGACGGCCGCACGCTCACGCGGATACTGATCGGGTGTTCGTTCGACGCTACCTCATCGGTCGTCGTAGCATCACCGGCCAGCGCGTCGATCTCCGCCTGCGAGCGCTCGACTGCCGCCGGTGCGCCCGCCAGCCCGATCTCCAGCCGGTACTCGTTGTCAGTCCGCGTGATCACCGCCGAGCGCAGGCTCAACCCCCGCCGCAGCCCCTCGCTCGCGACCTTGTACGCCTCTTCCGGCGACTTGAATGCGTATGCGAGGTGCGCCTCAGCCTTCGGGAGGGGAATTGTCTTGAACGTCGCCTCGACGATCACGCACAGCGTCCCCAGCGAGCCGATGTAGAGCTTGCAGAGGTCATACCCGGCGACGTTCTTCACCACCTTGCCCCCGGCGCGTGTCAGCTTCCCGTCCGCCGTCACCACCCGCAGCCCGATTGTGAAGTCCCGCGGCGTCGCCAGCGACATTCGCGCCGGCCCGGATACATTCGCGGCGAGCACTCCTCCGACGGTCCCTTCGTCCGGCAGCGACGGGTCGAAAGGTACCATCAGCCCGGCCTCACCTGCCGCTTTCCGCAACGCTCCCAGCGTCATTCCCGCCTGGCACGTGATCGTCAGGTCGGCCGGCTCGAATTCAACCACCGGGTTCAGTCGCGCCGTATCCAGAGCCACGTCGTATCGCGACGGAATGTTCCCGAGCGCTGCGTTCGTCGGCCCGCCGACCGGGATCACCGCGAGCTTCTGCTCGCCCGCAAAACGCATCGTCGCGCAGACCTCTTCGTATGTGCCGGGCCGCACCACGTACTCTGGCGCCATGCCGTCCACAGCGTAGGCATCCGAGCCGTCGGTGACGTGTTCAGCGCCGACGATTTCGCGGAGGCCGGAGGCGGGCGACGCTTGTTTGACCACGGCTCAGACGTACGCGCCGGGGCCGACTTTGGCCACCGCCGCGCGCATTCGGGAGGACACCTCGCCGCAGCCTTTGGACGTCGGGAAGATCTTGCCGGGGTTGAGCGCCTTCCCCGCGCCGAACGCCCGCTTCAGCCGGGCCATCACCTCCAGGTCATCCTCCGAGAAGATCCAGCTCATGTAATCGCGCTTCTCCCAGCCCACGCCGTGCTCCCCGGTGATCGACCCGCCGGCGTCAACGCACAACCGCATGATCTCTTCGCCGCAGGCCAGCACCCGCTCCGTAGCGCCGGGCACCCGCTCGTCGAACAACAGGTTTGGGTGCAGGTTCCCGTCACCCGCGTGAAACACGTTAGCGACCGGCAGTCCGTGGCGCTCGCACGTCTCGTACACGCCGTCCAGCACCGCAGGCAGCTTCGTCCGCGGCACCACTCCGTCGAGGATGTAGTACGACGGAGCGCGCCTTCCCAGCGCCCCGAGCGCTGCCTTCCGTCCAGCCCAAAGCCGCTCGCGATCCTCCGCTGTGAGGGCGACCTGTACTTCGCGTGCGCCACCGGCTTCGCAGATGGCTTGCACAGCGGCTGCTTCGTCCTCGGTCTCTTCGCGCAGCCCTTCGACCTCGATCAGCAGCGCCGCGTGGGCGTCGGGTGGGTAGCCGGCGTGGATGTACTCCTCCACCGCCTGCATCGTGTTCTTGTCGATCATCTCCAGCGCCGCCGG
>JANLRX010000492.1:0-4939 GCA_031362025.1 Chloroflexota bacterium | reverse complement strand
GCAGACGGACGTCACGTACGCCGCCTTCTCGCCCTGCGCCCGCACGAAGTCGATGAGCTTTGTGTTGTCGACCTCCGTCCGTGTGGCCAGGCCGCCGGGCACGAGGATGACGTCCAGCGACGGCGAGTCCGCAAAGCTGTGGTCCGCGACGATCTTGGTGCCGAGCGAGCTCAGGATCGTCCCGCCGTCCTGCGAGACGAGGACGGTCTTCCACTCTCCGCCGGAGACGCCGCCGAACATTCCGAAGACTTCCTTGGGGCCAAGCGCGTCCAGATCCTCGAAACCGGGGAAGAGCACGATGCCTATCGTTTTGGTCATTGGAGCCTCCTTCAAAAGCCGGGCCAGTGAAACCGTCCGAGCAGGCGGGACCGCCAGGTTGCGGTCGGCCCGGGCGCCAGCCGGTGTTCTTCAACAAACATTCTCAACTCATACTCATCGACGTGCACGCCGACACCCTCCAACAGATTGCCGAGCCCTTCGTGGCCGAGGTCGGGGTACTCGTCGTGCAGGCGGTGGATCTGCTCGGCGATCTCCGGGGTGATGGGCTGCTCTCGCTCGCTCATCGCACCACCACTTCTTTGCCTTCGCGGCGTCCCCGCCACCCGGCCGCGGCCCGCCTGATGAAGCTTACGACGCCGACCGGCTCTTTGCGTAGCAGCGGTGTCTCATGCAAGTTGCAGACCGGCTGATATCCCAACCCCGTGTAGATACGAACGGCAGGATCGTTTCCGACCTCGACAGTAAGCACGACCATGTCGCAGAAACCGAGCAGGTCCCGCGTAGCCGCGCTCGTCGCCTGAGTGGCAAACCCCTTGCCACGATGCCTCGGATGCGTGAACACGTTGCCCACCACGGCGATGCGCTCGGCGCGCGAGACGACGTGAGTGCCGGCGATCGAGACAAGGCTGCCGTTCTCGAAGACGCCGTAGTACACGCCTTCCTCCAGGTGCGACTCACGGTACGCCGTGACGCCGCCCTCGATCGAGTACAGCCGATTGACCAAGGAGACGTCTGCCCCGGTCAGGTGCACCGCCGCGCTGTCGATCGGCGTGAACTGCTCGGACTTTACAGACATGCGGGACATCAGTTGTGGGCGCGTCATCACGTAGTACTTGTCGACGGTCCGCTTGTGCTCCAGACGCAGGCTCCCGAAGGAGAACCGTGCGCCCGGCCGGATGCTCATCGCCGCGTCCAGTGCAGCCGTGTCGCCGAGGGCGAACAGCGCGTTTCCGAGCCCGGTGTGAGAGTGCACAAGCAACGCCTGCTGCCCATCCGGCCCACGCGAAAGCACCCACTCGTTGCGTTCAAAGTAGCGCGGGTCCAGTTGAGCGATCGCGTAGGCGCCGTATGCGCGGTCCGGTTCCAGGATCTTGCGGATCGCCTGTGGGTCGCGCACCAGTTCGACTGCGTACTCGGCCCGCGTGGCGCTTCCCTCGCGCGACACTGCCGTCATCCCGCGGCTCCCACGCCCAGGTACTTGCCGATGATCGGTTGCAGCCGCTTCTTCGTCTCGTCCGGCACGATGTCCATCGACGTGATGATCGCGTCCTTCAAGGCGTCGCCGCAGCCGCACTCTCGCTTTTCCGGCAAGCGTTGGAGCGCCGCGCGAACGGCCTTTCGCGACGTCTCCACGTTCCGCAGCAGGTTCGCCACGATCATCTCGACCGTGACGTCTTCGTGCGTTTCGTGCCAGCAGTCGTAGTCGGTCGAGCAGGCCAGCACGGCGAAGCAGATCTCCGCCTCGCGGGCCAGTTTCGCCTCCGGAAGCGCCGTCATCCCGATGATGTCCGCACCCCAGGTCCGATACAGGTTCGATTCCGCGCGTGTCGAGAATGCCGGGCCCTCCATCACGACGTACGTGCCGCCGTTGTGCAGCGTAACGTCCGTCTCCCGCGTTGCGCCGGATACGATGCCACGCAGCGCCGGACAGAACGGATCGCCAAACGCGATGTGCGCCACGATCCCGTCGCCGAAGAACGTCGAAACGCGGCCCCGCGTGCGGTCGATGAGCTGGTCCGGCACTACCATATGCAGCGGCTCGATGTCCTCCCGCAGGCTGCCCACGGCGCTCACGCTGATGATGAACTCGACGCCCAGGCTCTTCAGCGCCCAGATGTTGGCCTGTGCCGGTATCTCGGAGGGCAGGATGCGGTGCCCGACGCCGTGTCGCGGCAAGAAAGCCACCCGCTGCCCGTCCAGCGTCCCGACGGTGATCGCATCGCTGGTCGGCCCAAACGGCGTGTCCACGGTCAACGCCTCGATATCCGTCAGGCCTTCCATCTGGTAGAACCCGCTGCCGCCGATAACCGCGGCTCGGATGCGCTCGTTATCAGCCATGCGTCACCACCCCGCCTTCGCACATCTTCGCGAGGCTGGTCTCGTATGGAGCGTGGGCGACGCCGTTCTCCGTAATGATCGCGGTGATGTAGCGCGCCGCCGTCACATCGAACGCGGGATTCGCCGCTTCGATGCCCTCCGGCGCGATCGCCGTGCCTCGCACGCCGCGCACTTCATCCGCTGAACGCTCCTCAATGGGAATGTCGTCGCCGGTGGCCGTTTTCAGGTCGATCGTGCTGGTCGGGGCGGCCACGTAGAACGGGATTCCGTTCTCCTTCGCGAGCACGGCCAGCTGGTACGTCCCGATCTTGTTTGCCGTATCCCCGTTCGCCGCGATGCGGTCCGCGCCCACGACGATGGCCCCGATGCCGCTCCGGCGCATTGTGAGGCCCGCTGCGCTATCTGGAATGAGCGTGAAGGGTATCCCCTCGGTTTTTAGCTCCCAGGCCGTCAAACGGGCTCCCTGCAGGAGCGGGCGTGTCTCCGTAGCGGTCACGTGGACGAGCTTCCCGCCCTCCCAGGCAGCCCGGAGCACACCCAATGCGGTGCCATACCCGCCCGTAGCGAGTGCACCAGCGTTGCAGTGGGTCATCGCACGAGTGCCTGGTTCGATTAGCTCGGCGCCGTACTGGCCGATCCGTTGGT
Organism: Chloroflexota bacterium; assembly: GCA_031362025.1. Taxonomy (GTDB): domain Bacteria; phylum Chloroflexota; class Dehalococcoidia; order SM23-28-2; family RBG-16-64-32; genus DATKKM01. The sequence goes on along the minus strand of JANLRX010000492.1, from coordinate 1,957 downwards.
TCGCCGCGATATCTTCCTCATGAATCGCCCGCGCCGTGCGAATGGCGATGCTCCGTGCCTCGCCGGCGCCGTCCGCCTGGTCCAGCGCGTTTAGCATCCGGTCCAGGGCCCAGCTCAGGTTCACAGCGGTCGGCCGCGTAGCCCGCAGCGTTTCCGCCGCGTCGCCAATGTCGCTTCGTAGCGCCCGCAGGTCATCCGCTCCCGACGCCAACGCCGCGAGGGCCAGTCCATACGCCGCAGATACGCCGATCAGCGGCGCGCCACGCAGCGCCAGCCGCCGGATCGCGTCCGCGATGACTTCGTAGTCGGCGGTTTCGAGCCAGCGCTCCTCTTGCGGGAGCAGCGTCTGGTCCAGGAAGCGCACCTTGCCTTCCGGGAGCCATTCGATCGGTAAGAACATCGTCATATCGGATAATAAAAAACTTCTCGCGGTGGAGAAGTTGGTATCCATCACCTTCATCTGTCCCCCGCCTGGGGGTCGGAGTTGGCACCGTATCCTTGCGGACCGGTTGCCGGGCTTCAGCGGGCCGTTCCCTCCACCGCTCTAGATGAAAGCGCTGCTATTCAGTTCTGAGGCCGATGCTATCCGCGCGGGGGTGGAGTGTCAAGAATCCGGTGCCTGCGACGGCGTTGTGTAATTTATTGTGGAGCACTATGTGGAGTAGATTGTGGTACGATTTCATGCCATGCCGAAGAAGAAATCCAAGATCATCCAGGTTCCCATGCCCGAGGACCTCGTGGCGAAACTCGATGCGATCTCGTCCGAGGTCGAAGAGTCACGCTCCTTCGTTATCCGTGAAGCCGTCGCCAAGTACATCACGGCGCGTGAGGAAGCTGAGGCCATCCGAAAGTATGTTGAGAGTTACGAAAAGTACCCCGAGTCTCCGGACGTGGGAGAGGCACAGATGGCGATGATTGCGGGAGTGCTCGAACCAGAAGATTTCTCAGACTGGCCAGACTACCCTTGGAAAGACGAATGAGTTGAGACGCGGCGACGTTTGGTGGGCCAAGCTAGCGCCTCCCGTTGGCCCGCGTCCTGTAGTGATCCTCACCCGTGACGAGGTGATCGCCAAGCGAACATCTCTTACGATTGCTCCAGTCACGACTACCATCCGAGGAATAGATGTCGAGGTGCCTCTCTCCGAAAGTGATGGCGTATCCCGGGCTTCCGTGGCGAATCTCGATAATATCTTGACCGTCGACAAGAGCCTTCTCGAGCATCACATCACCACCCTCGCGCCACACAAGATGCTCGAAGTGGAGCGCGCCATTCACTTCGCCCTAGCTCTCACCACATAGCAAAAGAGGCGCCCGATGCGGACGCCTCTTTTCGTTTCGAAACTGTTGGCTCTACCGCTTGGTGTACTGCGGGGCCTTTCGGGCGCGCTTGAGGCCGACTTTCTTCCGCTCCTTCACGCGCGGGTCGCGGGTCAGAAGGCCAGCCGCCCGGAGCGACTTGCGGAGCGTCTCGTCGTGTACCAGGAGCGCGCGGGAGATGCCGTGCGCCAGGGCGTCGGCCCAGCCCGTCATGCCGCCGCCGTTGAGCTTGGCGACGACGTCGAACTTGGAGAGCGAGTCCGCGACCTCAAGGGGCTTGCGGATCTTGATCTGGTGCAGGTTCCGGGTGAACAGCGTCAAGTACGGCTTGCCGTTGATCTCGATGTTGCCGGTGCCGGCGTACAGGCGCACCCGAGCGACGGCTTCCTTGCGGCGGCCGGTGCCGTAGAAGTATGTGCCCACGCGGGCCGCAGTGGATTCCTGGGTCATGACTTTGTCTCCGTCTCAGCGTGCACCATTCCCGCGAGTGCGGGGATCTTCGCCGCCGTGGTCTTGGATCCGTTCACCTGCGCCTCGTGCGGGTGATCGGGGCCTGCGTACACCTTGAGGTGCCGCAGGACGTGCTTCGATATCTTATTGCGGGGAAGCATACCCTTCACGGCCATCTCGATGACGCGCT
>JANLRX010000478.1:0-1776 GCA_031362025.1 Chloroflexota bacterium | reverse complement strand
AGATAAAGGGCGGTGTTGACGGCGTTCGTCGCACGTACAAGGCAAAACGAACAATGGAGCGGCCGTTGGGTGAATTGGTCACTCGCGCTAGATTGCCCATTTTCGACGGGCGAATAGTCCATTTCGTGTGGCGCTGACGATGATTGTCAAGGAATATTTGGACAGCCTGTCGAGTCGTGTCCGCATTGAGCTGTCCCTTCAGATTTCCGAATCGAAGTTTCAGCCAGCCCCTTGCGCCAAATCCAGGACCGATTCTGTCTTCGTTAGTATCCCTTAACCACCGACGGAGAATTTCGGCAAGCTCTTCCTTGCTTCGAAATATCGTATTTCGCTGAATGAAGGGGGGTGGCTCGGCCATGCTCAGCCGCTACTCGGTCGCTTCGGACTTCGGGGCTTTGGCGGACTGCTTGAACGTCACGTCGTTGCGTTCGCCGGCGCGCATGAAGTACTTCATCGCGACGTCCGTTAGCGGTCCCGCGAACGCGTCGACGAGGATCGCGAGGACGTCCTCCGGCTTGATGTAGACGTCGCGGATGTTCCAGCGCACGGCCTGGTGGATCCGCTGCCCAACGTACTCGGCCGGCGTCCAGCGCACGATCGGCGGGATCTCCGGGGCGTCCACTTCTTGCAGCATGTTCTCGGTGAAGCTCGTCTCCGTGAGGCCGGGGTAGACCGTCGTCACGCCGATGTTGTTCTCTCTCTGCTCGATGCGCAGCGAATCCCCGATGGCGGCGAGCGCGTGCTTCGACGCCGCGTACATCCCCATGTACGGCGGGGCGATGTGCCCCGCGACCGACGAGATGTTGACGATGTGGCCGCGCTGCTGGTCCTGCATGTACGGCACCGCCGCCTGGATGCAGTTCACCGCGCCCCAGACGTTTACTTCGAACAGATAGCGCGCGTTCTCGATGTTACCGTCCGCGATCGGGGCGTAGAGCCCGACGCCGGCGTTGTTGATCAGCACATCGACCGAGCCGAACTCTTCGGCCGTACGGCGCATCAGTGCTTCGCACGCGAGACGGTTGGTCACGTCCGTCGGGACGATCAGCACGCGGCCGGGGTACGAGACGAAGTCGGAAGCAATGTTCTCGAGGATGTCGCGGCTGCGCGAGGCGAGGACGACGTTCGCGCCCTTCTTGCAGAACTCGCGCGCGGCCTCCCGCCCGATACCGGACGAAGCGCCGGTAATGATCGCAGTGCGGCCTGCAGTTTGCATCGCTAGACCGACCGCTCCCCCAGCCACTCGGCGACGCGCGGCCACAAGCGCCCAACGGCGTTCTTGCCGGCGACGAGGCTGACGTGGCCACCCTTCACGACGATATTCTCCTTGTCCTCGCTGCCGATCAGGTCGATCAGCGGGTGCGTGGAGGCGTATGGCGCGATGTGGTCGTGCTCCGCCATAGCGTTCAGTACAGGGATCGTTATGTTCGAAAGGTCGATGCGCTTGGTGCCCAGTTGGAGCTGACCGGTCATCAGCTTGTTCTCCCACATCAGTTCCTTGGTGAACTGCCGGTACGCTTCGCCGGGGAAGGGGATCTGCTCGTTCGTCCACTTGTACATGATCCGAAACCCGTACACGAACTGCGGGTCCCACAGGTTCTCGATCAGGCGCAGGTAGCCGCCCCAGCGGTCCACCGGACGCAGCATCTCGATCGAGCGGAGCATGAACTCCGGCGGGATGTTGCCGACCGTGTCGACGAGCCGGTCGACGTCGAAGTACTTGGGGTTGGACCAGTTCTTCATCAGGCCCATCCCGTTCATGTCCACGGGAGTGGC
>JANLRX010000460.1:0-3862 GCA_031362025.1 Chloroflexota bacterium | reverse complement strand
CGGCGGCGCGATCCCCGAGATCGCGGACTACCGCGTGATCGCCGAGCCCGAAGGTACCTTCGTCGGCACCCTGGACGAGGACTTCTCCGTCGAATCGATGGCCGGCGACATCGTCCTGCTCGGCACCACATCATGGCGCATCAAGCGCATCGAGTCCGGCGGCATCGTGCGCGTCGAGAACGCACATGGCCAGCCACCCACGATCCCGTTCTGGAACGGCGAAGCTCCCGGCCGCACGATCGAGCTTTCGGAAGAAGTCTCAGAACTCCGCATCGAACTGGCGGAAAAATTACGCCGGCTCAGCACGAACGTCAGTCCCGCTCATGGTGAGGCACTCGACCAGACGGTCGCCCGTCCGGGCGAATCCATGAGCGGAGCACCTGACGCTCCGAACCTCCCCAGCATCATCGAGTGGGCGATGGCCGAGTGCGCCCTCCCCGTCGAAGCCGCCGAACAGATAGTGCAGTACGTCAAGGTGCAGCAAGAGATGATGGGCATCGTCCCCTCGCAGAAGGACGTCGTTTTCGAGCGCTTCTTCGACGAGGCGGGCGGGCAACAGCTCGTCGTCCACGCACCGTTTGGCATGCGTATCAATCGCGCATGGGGGTTCGCGCTGCGCAAGCGCTTCTGCGTCTCGTTCGACTTCGAACTCCAGGCCGCGGCCAGCGACGACGCCATGCTGCTCTCGATCGGCCCGAACAACAGCTTCCCGCTGGAAGACATGTTCGGGCTCGTAAAGAATCCGTGGCTCCAGGAAGCGGTCGAGCAGGCGCTCCTCATCGCGAACTCGCCGATCTGGCAGTCCCGTTGGCGCTGGAACACGACCCGTGCGCTCGCCAACCTGAGACAGCGGAACGGCAAACGCGTGCCGCCACCGCTCCAACGCATGAAGGCGGACGACCTGATGGCGGCGGTCTTCCCGGTGCTCGTCGCCTGCCAGGAAAACCTCGTCGGCGCGATCGAACTGCCGGACCACCCGCTGACCCGCCAGTCCATGCACGACTGCCTGACCGAGGCCATGGACATCGAGGGTCTGCGCGAGGTTCTGGACCGCGTCGAGCGAGGCGAGATCACCTACCACGCCAAGGACACCACCGAGCCATCGCCGTTCGCGCACGAAATGGTGAACTCGCCCGTCTACACGTTCCTCGACGACGCGCCGCTGGAGGAGCGCCGCGCCCGCGCTGTGCAGCTCCGCCGCTCGCTGCCGAAGAGCGGCCGCGACCTCGGTATCCTCGACCCCGACGCCATCGAGCTAGTCGTCTCCGAGGCCCAACCACAGCCGCGCGACCCGGAAGAGGTGCACGACACGCTCCTCACCCTGATCGCCGTGCGCCCGGAATACGTCCCCGAGTGGGCGGACTGGTTCGAGGCGCTCGTGCAGCAACGCCGTGCCGCTACACTCGAAACGAACTACGGCGAGCGCCTCTGGTTCGCCGCCGAGAGCCTGCCTCTGGTCGAAAAGCTGTACCCCGGCGCGATCATCCGCCCGGAGGTGCAACTGCCGCCCGAACTGCGCCGCGAAGCCGACGAGGACGAAGCGCGCGTGGCGATCGTTCGCGGGCACCTCGAAATACTGGGGCCGACGACCGTCGCCGAACTGGCCGAACGCACGGCGCTCGATCCCGCTGCGGTCACCTCGGCCCTGGCCCGACTCGAGAACGAGGGTGGGGTGGCGATGCGCGGCCACTTCCGGCCCCTCACCGAGGACGAGGAGTGGTGCGACCGCCGCCTCCTCGCCCGCATCCACCGCTACACGCTGGACCGCTTGCGCTCGGAGATTGAGCCGGTGAGCGCGCAGGACCTGATGCGGTTCCTCCTCCGCTGGCAGCACCTCGCGCCCGGCACGCAGCTCCAGGGCAAGCGCGGCCTCCTCGAAGCGATCGCCCAGATCCAGGCGTTCGACATCCCCGCTGTGGCCTGGGAGCGGCACGTCCTCCCGGCGCGCATCTCCGGGTACAAGGGCGCATGGCTCGACGAGCTGTGCATGTCCGGCGACGTCACCTGGGCCCGCATGGCGCTCCGCAAAGGCACCGAGAGCGGGCGCGCCGCCTCCGCCTCGTCCGCCACGCCGATATCGCTGGCAAGGCGGGCTGACCTGCCGTGGCTCGTGGCCGGCGTGCGCAACGGGGCTGCTCCCGACGAGCCCGCCGCCGGGGCCTCGGACGAGATCTACGAGCTGCTAACATCCCGCGGCGCGCTCTTCTACGACGACATCGTCGCCGCAACCCGCCGCCTGCCTACCGACGTTGAGCGCGGGCTCTGGGACCTCGTAGCGCGCGGCCTCGCGACGGCGGACGGGTTCCAGGCGCTGCGATCGCTCATGGGCTCGACCAAGAAGCGGAGCTTCCGGCGGCCACAGCGCGCGCGGCTCTTCCGAACACTCGCCGTGAGTGGGGTGCCATCGGGGCGATGGTCCCTGCTGCCGATGCCCAGCTCCGAAGAGGCGATGGGCGACAAGCTCTTCGTCGAGGAGCTGGCCGAGGCGTGGGCCGAGCAACTCCTGTTCCGCTACGGCGTCGTCTTCCGCGACCTCTGCCGGCTGGAGGACATCAGCGTGCCGTGGCGCGAGATCCTGCGGGCGCTGCGCCGGATGGAGTCGCAGGGAACGGTCCGCGGTGGCCGCTTCGTCTCCGGGTTCTACGGCGAGCAGTACGCCCGCCCCGAGGCCGTCGAGTCGCTGCGCCAGGTCCGCCGCACCGCCAAGACCGGCGAGCTGGTCCGCGTCTCCGCGGTCGACCCGCTGAACCTGACGGGGATCATCACCTCGACGCCACGCGTGTCCTCGATCCACACGAGGGCCGTCGTGTACCGGGACGGGATGGTGGTGGGTGAGGACGAGGCGCTGCACCCCGAGACCGACGCTATCGTCACTGCCTGACCACAGGCGTATCATCCAGTGCAAATGCGAGAACTTCGCTTCCTTCTTTTCGTCGTGCCGTTGCTCGTCTTCGCGATCTTCGCGATGGCCGGTGCCTGCGACGGGAGGGGTGACCCCGACGCCCCGCCGTTAAGCACCTTCCCTTGCGTCACGCCGGATGACAACCCGAACCCCTTCGATACCGGCGGCGGCTCGACCCGGAACCCGGGAGTCGTCGAGATCTGCACACCGACGGTGACCCCTTCCGGCGGCGGCACCTTCTCGCCCACGCCCCTCTCGAACACTGTCTGGTTGAGGCAAATGAGTGATCCGGTGCACCAAGTACGCTCGGCTGCCGACCAGGCCAGCGCCGCCTACCCCGCCTACGCCACCGACGAGGACGCCGCCATCGGCTACGCCAGCACATTTGTCGCTGCCGTCGGCAACCCTGTTGGCGGCATCGGAAGGCTGTACCCGCCGCCAGCCGGCCTGGAGTCGCAGTACGAAGCGCTCCGAACGACAGCGGAGGCGTTGATGGCCGCCGTCGACGCATTTCCCCCGGATGGCGCCACAATCGAAGCCGCCCGGGCCGACTACGTCGCGGCCTGCGAAGACCTCCAGGCCTACGCAGACGACAACGGCATCGACGTCGACCTGCGCTGCTCCGGCCCGATTGAGCCGCTCAGCGCCGCCGACTTCTTCGCCGTCGTCGCGACCGGCATCGAGGGCATACACGCGAACGTCGACGAAACCCAGGCCGAGTACGATGCGCAGGCGCCCACCTTCGATTCTTTGTCGGCGTACGTCAGCGGCATTGGTTTCGCCTACAGCGAGGCAGCGCGGTACGTCGCGGATGCGCCCCCGCCGGCCGATCTCGCAGCGGCGCAACAGGGCTTCGTGGACGCGGCGAATGGTGTGTTTGGCGCCATCGGGATGCTGGAGAACGACGTGAAGAACGCGACCCCGGCGGATATCCCCGGTGTTGCGACGTCGGTCGAGGCG
>JANLRX010000440.1:0-4839 GCA_031362025.1 Chloroflexota bacterium | reverse complement strand
CATCCGCGCCGGCCGTTGGTGGTGGGAGAACCCCGAGTTCAAGGAGTGTGGCCTGCACGAGTAGCCCGGCCAGGCTACCTCTAAACGATTCAAGAGAATGGGGGCCACGGAGCGCTGTTCCGTGGCCTCTTTTTCGGACAGCGGAATTGGAGAACGGGATGACTGAGGGACCAACTAACCCCGCGCACGGCGGCCGCCTCGTGGACCTGGTGGTAACAGGCGCCGAGGCGGAAGCACTGCGCGAACAGGCGAGCCGCTTGCCGGCGGTAAAGCTCAACTCACGGACGCTATCGGACCTGGAGCTGCTGGCGATCGGCGGGTACAGCCCGCTCGAAGGGTTCATGACGCAGGCGGACTATCGCTCCGTCGTCGAAGGCATGCACCTCGCGGACGGTATCCCCTGGCCGATGCCCATCACCCTGGCCGTGGACAAGGACGAAGCCCTCACGATCCCGAGCGACGGCGACGAGGTCGCCCTCACCGACGAGTCCGGCAAGATCCTCGCGACGATGCAGGTGCGCGAGAAGTACGACTACGACAAGCACGTCGAAGCGGCGAGCGTCTACCGCACCGAGGACGAGGCTCACCCCGGCGTCGCCGCGCTCTACGCGCAGGGCGACTGCCTGATCGGCGGGCCGGTGAAGGTGCTCGAAGTCCCCGGACATGACGACTTCGCGCAGTACCGCCTGACCCCGGCCCAGACCCGGGCCGAGTTCGAGAAGCGCGGCTGGAAGACGATAGTTGGCTTCCAGACCCGGAACCCTGTGCACCGCGCGCACGAGTACCTGCTCAAGGCCGCGATGGAGATCGTCGACGGCCTGCTGATGCACCCGCTGGTAGGCGACACCAAGTCGGACGACATCCCGGCAGACGTGCGCATGCAGTGCTACGAGGTTCTGATCGAGAACTACTTCCCGCCGAGCCGCGTCGTGCTCTCGGTCAACCCGGCCGCGATGCGTTACGCCGGTCCGCGCGAAGCGATCTTCCACGCGCTAGTCCGCAAGAACTTCGGCTGCACGCACTTCGTCGTTGGCCGCGACCACGCTGGCGTCGGCAACTACTACGGCACCTTTGACGCGCAGCTCATCTTCAACGAGTTCGCGCCCGGCGAGCTGGGGATCGTCCCGCTGATGTTCGAGCACACCTTCTTCTGCAAGAAGTGCGACGGGCTGGCGAGCGTGAAGACGTGCCCGCACGACGCCGAGAACCGCGTCTCGCTGTCCGGCACGCAGGTGCGCGACATGCTGGCTGGCGGCATCGCGCCGCCGCCGGAATTCTCGCGACCGGAGGTCGCAAAGGTCCTGATCGAGGCGATGCAGGAGCGGGTGACGCCGCACCATGCCATCTGAGAACGCCCACGAGGCCGCGAAGCCGCCCTCGTTGTCAGTCCCGCATGTAGGCCCGGTGCCTGTGCCGCGCTGGCGCACGATTTCCGGCATCCTGCTACGGATCGGGTACAGCACGGCGGGGCTGTTCATGTTCATCCTGGCGCTGCAACTGATGAAGACGGGCGCCAAGGGGTTGAAGCCGGTCCTCGAAGGCGTGTCCGCGGACGGGGTGTTGAACCTGATGGGCTTCGGTTGGATCGGCTCGTACATCGTGATGAGCGGATCTCCGGTGGCGGCGATCTCCCTCAGTCTCTTCTCCTCCGGCACGACGTCCGACACCGAGGCGTTCGCGATGATCAACGGGTCGCGGTTGGGCGCGTCGTTCATCGTGCTGTTCATCGGGTTCATCCTCTGGGTCACGCGAAAGCGGAGCGCAGACGGACTCTACATCGGCGTCGTCGCGCTGCTTACGGCGTTCACGCTGTGGATGCCGGTGCTCCCGATCGGGGTGCTGATCCTCAAGCAGGGATGGTTCGACTCCGTGAAGCTGGGCTCGCCCGGTGCGATCACCTCGTTCGTGAACACGGTCTACGACCCGATCGTGAACCGGATCGCGGACAACGTGCCGGAGATCATGGTGTTTGTCATCGGCGTCGGCCTATTGCTCACCGCCTTCACGGTGTTCGACAGGGCGCTTCCGAACTTCGAGTCCACACCCAGCTCCGGCGAGCGTTTCCACAAGATGCAGGAGTGGCTCCATCGTCCGCTCGCCATGTTTGGCCTCGGGCTCGCCGTCACCGGCGTCACGATGTCGGTGTCGATCTCACTCACGCTCCTGATCCCGCTCTCGCTCAAGGGGTACATCCGGCGGGACTCGATCATTCCATATGTGATGGGCGCCAACATCGCGACCTGGGTGGACACCCTCTTCGCGGCGCTTTTGCTTGATTCGCCGCGCGCCTTCACGATCGTCTTCACGGAGATGACGGTTGGCGCAGCAGTCTCGCTGTTCGTGCTGATCTTCCTCTACAAGCCGTACTCGAAGTTGATCATCAGCCTGGCGAACCGGATCACGCACAACAACCGGAACTTCGCGGTGTTCATGGCGGTTATCTTCGTCGTGCCGCTGGTGCTGTTCCTTGTGTGAGACTCACGAGATGTCATTCCGAGCGGAGCGTAGCGCAGCCGAGGAATCTTGCCTTACGCGGTGTTTATACGTTTCGCCAACGGGGTGGAGTGCGCCGTGTCAGTTCTCTCCACTCCGTCCGCCGTGGCGGACTTCGGTCGAGATGACAGAGCGGTCACTCCGATTCGGTGCGGCGTAAGGTTGGATACCCCACAGGGGTATGTTATGATTGTTGACGGACAAACTCAGGAAACGACATGAAAGTATCAACCAAAGGCGATTACGGCATCCGCGCTCTGATCGAGTTGGCGCATCACTACGGTGGCTCGCGCCCCATGCAGAGCAACGAGATCGCCAATCGCCAGAAGATCCCGGAGTCCTACCTGGAGCAGCTGCTGACGACGCTGCGGCGGGCCGGCTTCATCCGCAGCGTCCGCGGCCCGCAGGGTGGGCACGCGCTCATCCGCGACCCACGTGAACTGCGCGTCTCGGAAGTGGTGGAATCGCTGGAGGGTAACCTGCTGCTCAGCGACTGCCTCGACGAGGGCGGCGCCTGCGCCAAGAGCGGGGGTTGCGCCCAGACCGAGATGTGGGAGACGGTGCGTGAAGCGATCCTGAACGTGCTCGATAATACGACCATCGCCGATCTGGCCGTTCGCGACCGGGCCAGGGTGCCGGCAGGCACCCGGTATATGATCTAGGAGTTGCCCATGACTGAGAAGAAGATCGCAGACAGCGTCACCGACCTCATCGGCCGGACGCCCATGGTCCGCCTTTCGCGGATCGTGCCGGCGGGCTCGGCTGAGGTTGTCGGCAAGATGGAAGCGCTGAACCCGGCGGGGAGCGTCAAGGACCGCATCGCCCTCAACATGATCGAGGCGGCGGAGCGCGAAGGACGCCTGAAGCCCGGCAGCACGATCGTCGAGCCAACGAGCGGTAACACCGGTATCGGCCTCGCGATGGTCGCCGCCGTGAAGGGCTACAAGCTGATCGTGACGATGCCCGAGGACATGAGCCTCGCCCGCCGCGACATTCTCGCCCGCTACGGCGCGCAAGTGGTGCTGACACCGGCGATCGAGGGGATGACGGGCTCTGTCTACGCCGCGCAGGAGATGCTGGAAAAGCACCCCGACTACTTCATGTGTCAGCAGTTCGAGAACCCGAACAACCCCGACGTCCACCGCAAGACCACGGCGCTCGAGATCCTCGACGCGACGGACGGGAAGATCGACGCTTTCGTGGCCGGTGTGGGCACGGGCGGCACGATCACCGGCGTCGGCGAGGTGCTGCGTGAGAAGCTCGGTAAGGACGTGCTGATCGTCGCCGTGGAGCCGACGCGCTCCCCTGTGCTGGCAGGCGGCCGCGCAGGCGTGCACGCCATCCAGGGCATCGGCGCGAGCTTCGTGCCCGGGATCCTGAACCGCGAGATCTACGACGAAATCATGGCGGTCACAGACGAAGATGCAATCGAGTATTCGCGGCGGCTTGCCCGGGAAGAAGGCTTGCTTGTCGGGATCTCGGCCGGGGCAAACGTCTGGGCGGCGATCAAGGTGGCGAAGCGGCTAGGCGCCGGTAAGCGCGTCGTCACTGTCCTGTGCGATACCGGTGAGCGATACTTGCAGATGGAGGCCTGAAAATGCGGGCGGGAGAAGGTTTAATGTCAGTCAGTGTGTATATACCGACGCCGTTCCGGCGGTTCGCGGGTAACCAGTCCTATCTGAAGTCGGAAGGGCGGACCGTGGGCGAAGTGCTGGAGCAGCTCGGGATCGACTACCCGTCGCTCAAGCAGATGATCTCCGGCGATGAGAACGAGATCCCCGGCCACATTAACATCTATGTGAACAATACCGAGATCAACGCCCTGCAGGGGAAAGATACGCCCGTCAACGACGGCGACGAGATGGCCGTGATCCCCGCGATTGCGGGCGGAGCGGTCGCGCTCACGCCGGAGCAGGTGGAACGGTACTCGCGGCACATCATCATGCCGCAGGTCGGCCCCTCCGGGCAGCGGAAGCTCATGGAGACGAAGGTGCTGGTCGTCGGGGCAGGCGGCCTCGGCGGCCCCGCGGCGCTTTACCTGGCGCTGGCCGGTGTCGGCACGATCGGAATCGTTGAGTTCGACACCGTCGACCTCTCGAACCTGCAGCGGCAGGTGCTCCACCAGAACGCCGACGTCGGCAAAAAGAAGACGGTTTCCGCCAAGGAGACGATCAACGCGTACAACCCCGACGTCAACGTCATCCTGCATGAGACGCCGATCACCTCCGACAACGCGATGGAGCTGATCAACCAGTACGACTACGTGGTCAACGGCGCGGACAACTTCACGACTCGCTACCTGGTCAACGACGCGGCGTTCTTCGCGGGCAAGACGTTGATCGACGG
>JANLRX010000439.1:0-11563 GCA_031362025.1 Chloroflexota bacterium | reverse complement strand
GGCTTCAGGAGCTTGCGGGTGTTGGGGTGCGCGAACTCGCTCAGGTAGACTGCGGTGGCGAGTCCCAGGGGCACGGCGAGTAGCAGCGCCCAGATGGTGACGTTCAACGTGCCGGCGACGAGTTCCCAAACACCGTATGTGACGGGCTCGAACAGCGGTTGCCACTCCGTCTTGAAGAGGAAGTCGCTTACCGAGACATCCTGGAAGAACGTGGCGCTTTCGCGGATGAGGACGCCCACGATGAGCACGGTCGTGATCAGCGATACGGTCGCGCTCGTGACCAGGAAGGCCATGACGAGAAACTCAGTTGGTCGGCTGAACGCGCGCTTGCGCAGGTCTTCCTGCATGCCGCCAGGCCCGGTTGATACGCTCATTCGTCGCTCATTCGTGTTCCTCTCGTGTCTACGGTTATACTTGGCTTATTGCGGTGTCAAGATGTGGAAGCGGCGGGGAGGCATACCCCGCCGCTTCCGGGCCCGAACGGTGGTTTAGCGTGAGGGTAGGAAAGGCTCGATCTTGGCCTCCTGCTCGGCCAGGAGGTCATCAGGGATATTGATGTATCCGACTTCGGGAACGATAGTCGGCGTCTGGTCCAGGTAGAACTTTACGAAACCGAGGACCGGGCTGTCGGGGTCGCTGAGGAACGACTCTCGCGTGTAGATGAACAGCGGCCGGCTCAGCGGCGCATAGCTGCCGTCCAGTGCGTTCTCGAACGTCGGCTCGACGCAGCCGTCGCCGCTGTCGATCGCAACTGCCTTCAACTGGCTGCCGGCCTCCTGGAAGTAGGCGAACCCGAAGTAGCCAATGGCCTTCTCGTCACCTTCGATACCAGTCGCGAGAATGTTGTCATCCTCAGAGGCTGTGCCGTCGCCGCGGTGCGTGGAGTCCTTCTCCGGGCCGGTGATGACCTGCTCGACGAAGTAGTCGAACGTGCCGGAGTCGGTTCCGGGGTAGTAGAAGGTGATCTCCTGGTCGGGGTAGTCGGGGTCGACGTCCTTCCAGTTGCTTACGCCGTCGGTCTTGAAGAGGCTGTGCAACTGCTCGATCGTCAGGCAGTCGACGAAATCGATCGCCGGGTTGACCATAACGGTCAGGGCGTCGATGCCAACCTGCAGCTCGACGATGTCTTCGATGCCGGCCTCGGCGCAGAGTTGGACCTCGCCGGGAGCGGCGGGGTCATCGCTGTCCTTGATCCTTCGAGAAGCATCGGCGATCTCGATCTCGCCCGCGCAGAAGGCGGTGATCCCACCGCCGGTGCCGACGAACCCGACGTTCACCTGCACATCGCCGGCCACCGCATCGAACTCCTCGGCCATAGCCGCGGAGATCGGGTAGACAGTCGAGGAGCCGTCGACGTTGATCTCGCCGCTCAGCGCGCCGTAGTCGATTTCGCCGCCGCCATCAGCGGGCGCGGTTGTTTGTCTGGCCGGGGCTGTCGTGGCTTCCGTGTCGTCGTCATCGTCGACATCTCCGCACGCCGCGAACGCCGCGCTGAACAGGACGACTGCGAGAATGCTGGCCAGCAAGAACAGCCGACTTCGAATCAATTCCATGTTTGGTGCCCTCCTTATGTTGTTCACAGCCTCAGCGTAGGAGGGGTGGGAGCTTCGAGCTTTAACGTCCGGTTAACGTCGTTTAACGAGGCGTAAAAGTCTCAATTTCGTCCGGCAAGGCCCGCGCGACGTCTTGCAGCGCCGTCCGCCAGTCGTCGCTGATCGTGCGCATCAAGTCCAGCGCTCGCAACGGGACGTAGCTGCGGCCGGCGCTAGCGTGAGTGAGGCTCGTCATCCGGTCGATCGCTTGCTCGCACGCCGATACCAGGTAACTGCAGGCGAGGTACTGCGCCCGGACCTCGTCACCCGGAACGGCCTCAGGCATGCGTGTCGAGGGTGCGATCTTCGTCTCAGGCATCGTCCACTCCTTCGTCCTGCGTCTTGCGGAGTCCATTCAACCGCGTTCTATTCATCGCTTCGGCGAGGCTCGGCTGGTAGCCCGTCCACCTTCCGTTGAGTGCCTTACCCGCGGGCGCACTGCCCGCCGGTGTAACTGGTGCTTCCGTGCGTTCTTCCTTCCGCCGAGAGCGGAGCCTCGATCGCAAGTCTGGCATGACCCCTCCTGCTTTCTAGCGATTGCTTCACTTCCACCGTAGCCGCCAGCGGTGGGGCGCGAGGTTAACGGAGGTTGAACGTTGCGTAACCGGAGGCAAAGATATGTACGGCTTGCCGAGCCGTTGCGGCGGACATACGATCATTCGCGAGGGCCCGTAGCTCAATGGTAGAGCTCCGGACTTTTAATCCGGGAGTTGTGGGTTCGAGTCCCACCGGGCCCTCCATTTTTTCGTATCTGATGTCCGCCCTAAAGGTCGCTTGTTGAGGTAGCCCGAGGGGCGTTTGACAGCAACGTTGACAGCAACCCGCGCTGGCGAGAATGCGTCGGGCTGTCCTATTTCTGGTGAGGGTGCACCCGGTGGCATTTGGATCCTACTCGATGAACCAGGACAGATCGGGTCGGCTGTAGACCTGGGCGAGGGCCTGAAGTTCCACAACATCTACGCGTCGCTCGCCGCTTTCACATTTCGAAATGAACGATTGCGGATTCCCAAGTCGATTGGCAGCTTCCTTCTGCGTGAGTCCGGCTAGCTTCCGCGCATCGCGAAGCCTCTCCAGGAAGTTCCCATAGCGCCTCTCCTACGCACGTTCGTTCAGCAAATATGTCCCCACCTGCAGCAAATATGTCCCCATCTGCGATTATTCGGCGGCGGCGGGCCATATCCCAAAATGGGATATACTCTGGGCTCGCCAGCATGAAACCTGGCAGGGATTGGCCTGCTAGCCGTCCTAGCTGCAGTAGGGGCTTACGTCGTTCTTCCCGGGAAGGACAACCAAGCTCTGGGGACGTAAGAGTTCGTTTGCGCACTTGAGGCGACCCGCGGCATCGGTCTCACATAACCAACGACTGTCTCCCCATGCACGCAGCGTAGCGAGCCTGCGGGGAACCGAGGTAGAAGGCATGTCATCTGCAAATCGCGCGACTAGCTGCCCGGAGTGCGGCGCGACATCCGAGGGGAAATACTGTCCGGAGTGCGGCGCGTTGCTCACCCTAAAGCATGCCGAACGTACCCGAATTAAGCTGTATGCCAGCCGCGATCGCCGAAGACAGGCGGAACGACAGTCTGCGAACAGAGGCCAGATGCCCGGCCTAGTAGTAGGCCTTAGCACCGCCACCGTGTTCATTGGGGCGTTCATGCCGTGGTTCACGGTGAGGGCTCCCTTCGTTGGCGAACTCTCGAAAAGTGGAACCGAAGGAGATGGCGTGATCACGTTGATCCTCGCGGTAGTCGCCGCCGTGGCCCTGTTCAGGTGGTTCAACGGATCCCGCACGACTGGCGTAGCTACCACATTTTCGATTATCGGAGTGCTGGTAACAGGCATAGCTATATTCGACCTCGTGGACGCCACAAACAGGGCCAGCGATCTGTCGGCGAAAACGGACGGCCTCGCGCAAGCTACTCCTGGAGCAGGTCTCCTCGTAACTCTCGTCGGGGGTATAGGGTTGGTTCTAGGCGCCATCCTCGCGTACAACGCGGCACCTGTCAGTGAGCCACCGGCAGCTGAGGCTGAAGGCCGACCCGATGACGACACCCAATGACTCGGCGCCTCAACAACCAGCAATCCTGCACGTTAGGGGGTGCGACTTGCTGCTAAAACGTTGGCATCAATTCTGGAGACTATCTTGGTGGGCCAAGGGTCCTGCGCTGGGGGTTGTTGGCTTAATCGCCTGGGTCACTATCGGAGCGATCTTTGGCGGCGGCGGTAACGATAGAGACAGAAACTTCCAAGCTGGCGTGGATATCGGCAACCGTGCATTTGCGGAGTCAACGCTCGAATCCCACCCGGATGCGTGTGACAGCCGCTCGGCTGCGGAGGGGGCCATAGCCTTTGATTTCCCGGGTGCGACTGCGAAGGGATTGCACGACGTTACAGCAGCCTTAGTGGCGATCTGTGCTGACCAAGGCGCATCTTGGGCCGACTGAACCTTCCCTGCGCTGGGCGAGCGAGGCCTGTTGCCGTGACGCTGGATGACTGGTCTTTTTGCAGAGTTACTGTACTCGGCGCGCTTCGATCTCATGGAGACGGGTGGGACGACTTCGGGGACATCCTGACGATGGCGCCGTTCTTCAACGAGTACTGCACGCAGTAGCGAGTTGGCAGCAACGCCGACAGCAACGCGAGTGGACTTCCCAGTGAGACGATTCCAGATATACCAGAGACCGTTGGAGACGACCTGAAACATTGCACAGGCAACTTTATAAACTCGGCGAGACCATCATTCCCGGCGTGACACTCAATGACGGGGGAGACGGCGACGCGGGGCCCAACGACTTGATCAACTTCCCCGTTATCACCGGCGATACTGGCCAGATCGTCACCGGCTCCGCGTGCGCCGCATGTACGGTTGAGCTCTTCGTCTCGGACGGCGATCTCTCCGGCTACGGCGAGGGCAAAGAGTTCCTGCGCGAGGCGACGGTGTGCGGCGGAGGCTACTTCACCGTCTCGGTTTGTGGGCTCAATCTGCTGGCCGGCCAGAAGGTCACAGCGACGGCCAGTGATGCGCTCGGCAACACGTCGGAGTTCTCGCTCAACTACACGATCACCGTAGCCTCTAGCGCTTGCCCTACACCAACGCCCAGTCCAACAGCCACGCCAAGTCCAACGGCGACTCCGACGCCAACAGCAACGCCGACCGCTACGGCCACCACCTCGCCGACTCCGATCTCTACGCCGACGAGCACTGAGACCTCCACGCCCACAGCCACACCCAGTGCGACATCGTCGTCGGTTAACTTGTGGGGTGATTCCGACTGCGACGGCGAAATAAGCTCACGCGATAACCAGGCGCTGCTTCGGCGCGTGCTTTCGCAGACGGATCCCTGTCCCGAGTTGGGCGACGAGGTGACGGTCGGCGGAACGCTGCGTGTCTGGGGCGATTGGGACTGTGACGGCGAGATCAGCAGCCGGGACAACCAGGCGCTCCTGCGGTGGGTACTGAGCCAGGTCGCGCTCTCGCAGACCGAGCCCTGCCCGGACGTGGGGGCGTAGGCAGAACCGGTGTCCGCGGGCATGCCCCGTGTTAAACTCCGGGCAATTGCGTTGAGTTTTGGCTCATGGTCCCACCTCCGGGCCTTCGATATGTGACCCGAACTTGATCCAACTTCGGATTAAGGGTAGATCACCGATGACCGGTCAGAAAGACAACCATAGCCGCCTACAACTAGGAACGGCCTTCCTTCGGCTAGCGATCATCAGCTCCGTCGCCATCTCTCTGCTGGTCGTGTTCCAGCAGTCCGGTACCTTGCACGGCCCTCGCGGCGCGGACGCAGCGTTCATTGGGGACGCCAACTGCGACGCCGATGTCGACGCCGAGGATGTCATAGCCCTGCTGCAGGACATATCCGATATTCGGGGCTCGGATGACTGTGCACCCTCGATGGATGTTGACTGCGACACGGAAACAGACGTCGCCGATGCGATGAGGATACTCCGGTTCCTGGCCTACCTGGCGCAAGCGACCATCGCAGATTGCGCCGGCATTGATGCGGTTAGTGAAGGCACAACGAATCAGCAGTTGGCAGCGGACCTCGCGCTAAGGGTCACCGGTGCAGCAACCGACGACGCGCAGTACCGAGCGCTGCTGAAGGTGATGGCCGTACTTCGCATCGGCGTGTATTCAGAGGAGGGCTTCGCCGTGGTGCAGGGGGCGGAGCGAGGCCCCGGCGATTTCTACTTCTACGACTTCGAGATGCACATGCTGGCGGCGAGCCTGAGCCGCGGTGACAACGGATGGGGAATTCAGGCGATAGCGGACACACTGGACCAGGTGGGCTACAGGGAAGACGGTTTGCCGTTCACGGCCGCCGACCTCAACCAGATCGTCCACGACGCGACGAACGACTCGCTCGCAGCGCCGGACGAGGAGTCATCGCTACTGCCGCTGTTGGTGCGCGAGTTGGGCTTGCGGGCCGAGACTCCGTATGACCTGGCCGATGAGCTAGACATGAACGAAGCGCGGTTCGACGGGCTGCAGGCGACACTCATTCTGACTGCCCTGACCCTGCCGGTGATCGCCGAAGAGGGGCCGCTGGATACGCCCGCCTCAACGCTGATCGCCGACTCCGATGGCATTCTCACAGCGCAGCCAATGGGGCCTATAGACACATGCGGTGACTTCAGGAGCGAAGGGCAGGAACTGTGGCCGACCACGAAGTTCTTCTTGACGGCCGTGTCAGTAGTGAGCAACGTCGGAAAGAGGGTCGTTGGGTTCATCGACATCGGCCACGGGTCCGTGCTCGCGTTCTCGGTGCGCGTGAAGGCGCTCGAGGATGACGGCGAGGGTTCTACACATTACGATCACGGCCCCGCGGACCCAGGACGAAACCTCAAGTTCAGGGTCGAAGTGCGGATGCTCGACGACCTTGGGGAGATCCTGGTGAAGTGTGGTTGGCTCGCGACAGCGGACTTCCCCCCCAAGGGCCCGATCTCAGGCGTACGGGTGTCGTACCAAAAACAGGTCAATGACTACCTGGAGTTGAGAAACCACGGAACGCTGGACTGCACCGGGCTATTCTGCAGCCGGATAACCGACAGCAACGGCGTCGCAACTCTAACGTTCGACCCGAAGAGCGAGACCGCCCCTTACGGCGAGGGAACCGAGCTCATAGCCTCCGGGGACATCGAGGGAATCGCCTGGTATCAGTCCAAGTTTCGGAACATCTTTGGCACACTCGCGCAGTTCGTGACCCCCAAGAGCGATGCGTTCGCATGGAGCGTTGGCTATCACGGATGCGCACTCGACGTACCGGCGCAATCGGCCTCGGCCCCTGACGACGGAGTATCCGCCCAGGCTTTCGGAGATGTCGTTTCGATCCAGGCAATCACCAGCCTCGACCAGCTCCCTTGTACGTGGACCGGCACCGGGCACGCCAGCATCCACCACACCCTCGGCGACTGGGACGAAACGGGGGAGATCAGCGGGACGGTCACTTTCGGTAACCCCCAACTTGCCGGCAATACCGTGACGTACGAAGTCACCTCGGGGTCTTCGGCGTGGCAAGGGTCCGAAGCCATGCCGCCTATCTGCTCCTTCTCAGGCAGCGGAACGTACGAAGGTGCGCAGGGCAGCCTCATCGTGACAGACACCGGCTCGGGGCTGACCTACAGTGGTCTCGCCAGCGGGTCATTTGGCGACCCGGAGCCCGGCGGCTGCTTCGGTTTGTTCGACCTCGATAACGGCCCGTTCTTCCATACCTGTTCAGGCAATTGGGCGCTCACGGACCTGGTCCTGTCCGGTAGCTGCGACGTTGATGCACCTTCAGGCTACGACGACCAGTACGAATGGACCCTCAACGGCATCTCGTGCTCGGGTTCCGGGCTGGTGACGCCGCAGGGAACGTGCGGCGGCGCGGCGGTCGTCCGCTAACGTTTGTTAGTGTCACATTCAGTCGATTAGCGCCTGGCAGGACAACTCGTACCCGTTCCTGGTCCGGTGTGTCACCGTGTTTCCTTGGCGCGCTGGCGGCTCCGTGGGTACGGCCCAAGGCACCAGCCTGGTGAACATCGCTTTTGACAGCCCGACCCCTATGCATAACTATTAGGCCAATTCGCGAGGAAAACAGGGAGAATCAATTGAATTGCCCATCGTGCGGTCACGTGAATCCAGAAGCCTCCAAATTTTGCAGTGAATGCGCGTCACCGCTTCTCAGAGAACCGAAGTGCACGGCCTGTGGATCGCTCAATTCGCCAGGCGGCAAGTTCTGCAATGAATGCGCTCAACCCTTGGTACCGAATGCCGCTGGCGCGGCGGTTGGCCGCACACCCACCCCATCCCCCGCTCTGCCCGCTTCGTTCGCGGGCGGACGGTACGTGGTAAAGGGCTTCCTGGGCGAGGGCGGGCGCAAGAAGGTCTACCTGGCCCACGACGGGAAACTGGACCGCGACATCGCCTTCGCGCTGATCAAGACTGAGGGCCTCGATGCCGACGGGCTGGCGCGGGTGCAGCGGGAGGCGCAGGCGATGGGGCGGTTGGGCGACCACCCGAACATCGTGACGGTGTTCGATACTGACAACGAGGGCGCGGAGCCGTACATCGTGTCGCAGTACATGTCGGGGGGCGATCTCGCCTTCGCGCTGCAACAGAGGGAAGACCACAGGTATCCGATTGACGTCGCCGTACGCGTCGCCGAGCAGGTGTGCGCGGGGTTGGAGCACGCCCATGCCCGAGGCATCGTGCATCGTGATCTGAAGCCGGGGAACATCTGGTTCGATAGCTCCGCCGCAGCGAAGATCGGCGACTTCGGACTGGCCGTGGCGCTGGACCGCTCGCGCCTCACGATGGCCGGGATGATGGTGGGGACGGCGAGCTACATGCCGCCGGAGCAGGCCATGGGGGGCGAGACGACACCCGCGAGCGACCTCTACGCGCTGGGATGCGTGCTCTACGAGATGGTGACGGGCCGGCCGCCGTTCGTCGGCGACGATACGGTGGCGGTGATCTCGCAGCACGTGAATACCGCACCTGTTGCGCCGACGTGGCACAACGCCGAGTGCCCACCCGCGCTGGAGACTTTGATCCTGCGGCTGTTGGAGAAAGACGCGACGCAGCGTCCAGCCAGCGCCGCGCAGGTGCAAGAGGCGTTGGGTTCTGTCCTGCGCGGATCGACGCCGGTGCC
This sequence comes from Chloroflexota bacterium, assembly GCA_031362025.1. Taxonomy (GTDB): domain Bacteria; phylum Chloroflexota; class Dehalococcoidia; order SM23-28-2; family RBG-16-64-32; genus DATKKM01. The sequence goes on along the minus strand of JANLRX010000439.1, from coordinate 2,838 downwards.
GCAACCCGGTGCCGTGGAGCCGCCGCAGGCCGAGCAGTCCAACCCGATCTATCGTCGCACGTTCGTGGGGCGCGAGTCGGAGTTGCGGCTGCTGGAAAAGGCATTCGACAACGCGCTGTCGGGGCAGGGATCGCTGGTGATGGTCGTTGGCGAGCCGGGCATCGGCAAGACGACGATCACGGACCAACTGGCGACCTACGTCGGCATGCGGGGCGGAAAGGCGTTGGTTGGGCACTGCTACGAGGAGGGCTCGCTCTCCCTGCCGTACCTCGCCTTCGTCGAGACGATGCGGCAGTACGTGTCCCAGCAGGACCCCGAGCAACTGAAGAGCCAGCTCGGCACCGGCGCTGGCGACGTGGCGCGGATCGTCTCGGAGGTGCGCGACCGAGTCACCGTCGAGGCATCCGCGGCATCGAGCCCCGAGGAGGAGCGCTTCCGGCTCTTCCAGGCCGTGACGAGCTTCCTCCGCAACGCCTCCGGAGCGCAGCCGCTCTGCCTGGTGCTGGAGGACTTGCACGACGCCGACAAGGGCACGATGGAGATGCTCGTGCACCTCTCTCGCAACCTGGCCGGCGCCCGCATCCTGCTCGTGGGGACGTATCGGGACGTCGAGGTGGACCGCACGCACCCGCTCTCAGCGGCACTCGCCGAACTGCGGCGAGTCGAGAGTTTCCAGCGCATCCCACTGCGGGGCCTGAGTCCGGACGAGGTGCAGCGGATGCTCTCCAATATCGCCGGACAGGAGATCCTTTTCGAACTGGCGGAGGCGGTCTACCGGCAAACCGAGGGCAACCCGTTGTTCATCCAGGAAGTGATCCGCTACGCGGCGGAGAGCGGGATCATCAAGCGCGAAGGCGATCAGTGGGTGGCGGAAGGCGGACCGGAATCGCTTCTCAACCAGATACCCGAGGGACTGAAGGACGTTATCGGACGCCGCCTGACCGGGCTCAGCGAGGAGTGCAACCGCGTCCTCAGCGTCGCCTCCGTAATCGGCCGCGACTTCGCGGTGGACGTGCTTCAGCGGGTCGGCGGCATCACCGAAGAAGAGCTGATGTCCGCCCTCGAAGAGGCGATGCGCGTCTCGCTGATCGAGGACATGAAGGGCGGGCGCGAGGCCCGCTACCGGTTCACGCACGCCTTCTTCCGCCAGACACTCTACGAAGAGATGATCGCGCCCCGCCGCCTCCGCATGCACAACGAAGTCGCGAGGGCGCTGGAGCAACACTACTCCGGTCGCGTGGAAGAGCACGCAGCCGAACTGGCCGAGCACTTCTCCCACTCATCGACGGAAGATGACCTGCGAAAAGCCGTGGAGTACGGACAACTTGCGGCCACGCGCGCAATATCGGTAAACGCGTACGGCGAGGCCGTACGTTACTTGGATCAAGCTCTCGAAGTGCAAGAGGTGCTCGACCCGAAGGACGGTGAGGCGCGTCTCGTGTTGTTGATGGAACTGGCCACTGCCCTGCTTGCCGCTGGCGAGTCCGATAGGGTCGCCGATATTGCAAAGAGAGGTTTCGAACTCGCGGAATCTCTGGGTGGCGGGAGTCGTGCCTTCCTCATCGCCGATATTGGTGGTTGGGCACTCGCATACAAGCACGGGCCCTTCGCCTTTACGATGCCGGCCTATCGCGAATGGACAGAACGGGGAGACAAGCACGCTCAGCCTGGTTCTCGCGAACGCGTGATCGCTGATTGCAACCTCTCCTGGCCTCTTTGGTTTACGAAAGACCAGCAGTGCTGGGAACTCCGCAGGCGTGCGCTCGATCTGGCCCGCAATCTCGGGGATCCGTATGCAATGGCGTACGCGACCTATTGCTTCATGATCCAGGGAGCGCCTCAAAAGTTGGATGCCGAACGCCTTCAACTTGCACGAGAGGTACTGGATAGGCCTCGCACAGGTCTTCCGCCTAACATCGAATCGCAGTTCCTCTTCTCGCTTTGCATGCTTCTCGGGAACGCAGGGGATAGGACCGCGGTCGACCGATGTTGGGGTGAACTCGAGGGTTACGCGGCAAGAGTACCTGACCCGTACGCCCAGTCCTGGAAATACGGGGTTCAGTGCATTTTGCTCCGTCTAAAGGGTGACCTCGAAGAATCCCTGGCAGTAACCGCCGACCTAGAGGAGCGCGCAGGCTCGATGGGCATTGAGTTCTGGGGCAAGTTTTTGGGCGTCGTAACATCCACGGACTCGATGGAGTGCTTGGGTAGGTTCGATCAACTCGCTGGACAGTACTCGTGGTGGCTCACGCTTCCCTATGGAGCGCCCGTTGTCGCCTACTACCTGGCGCGTGAGGGCCGGACTGAGGAAGCGCAGAAGGAGCTGCATCGTATCATTCGCGAACGTCGTATCGGGGAGCCCGACGATTGGGCAGAGGATGTGACGCTCAACAACCTCCTGTACACTGCCGTGCTCGTGGGTGATACGGACTCAGCAGCGCTCCTCTACGAACGAATGAAGGGGCTAGAGGAGTGGTATATCTTCGGCGGGAAGTCGAATGCGCGAGGTATGGGCATGGCAGCTCTGCTCCTCGGCGACATAGCAGATGCGCGCAAACTCATGGAGACGGCTCTTGACGTCGCCGTAAGGGTTGGGGACCGGCCGGGCGGCGCCAGTGCGCACTTTGGGCTGGCGTATATACTGTTCGATTTCTTCCCGGAAGAAAAAGCGTTAGCAGCGGAGCACCTGAACACCGCCACGCAAGAAGCGCAGGCGATGAAGATGAAGCCGCTGCTTGAGGAGTGTCTCGAGCTCAAGCTGCGCTTCCAGGGGATGACCTCCACCGACCTCTTCACCTCCATCGATACCGTCGCCCGCGTCGTCGAGCACGAAAAGCC
>JANLRX010000421.1:0-2360 GCA_031362025.1 Chloroflexota bacterium | reverse complement strand
GCCACTCGGCGGTGGACTTCTTGCGGAGCGCCTCGTTAAGCATCGGCTCGAGCTCGGAGTGGTAGCGGGTGCGGAGGCCGGGAGTGTCGAAGCGCTTGTCGTCGATCAGGTCCGGGCGGCCGATGGTTACGCAGAAGAGTTCCCACTGGTTCTCGACGCCCCAGTAGACGGCGACGACGATCCAGCCATCGGCGGTCGGGAATGCCTGGAAGGGGGTGGTTGACGGGTGGCGGGTGCCGAGCGCAGTGGGCACTTCCCCGGTGGCGAAGTAGCGGGCGAAAGCGTTCTCGAGGAGGGCGATCTGGGAGTCGAGCATGCTCACATCGAGCATCTGGCCTTCGCCGCTGCGCTCGCGCTCGTGGAGGGCGCCGAGGATGCCGATGGCGGTGAAGAGGCCGGCCGTGATGTCGCCCTGGGAGACGCCGGGGCGGACAGGCGGACCGCCGGGCTCGCCGGTGATGCTCATGATGCCGCCCATACCCTGCACGATTATGTCGAGCGCCGGGCGTTCGCGGTCGGGGCCGGTCTGGCCAAAGCCGGAGGTGGCGGAGTAGATGATGCGGGGGTTGCGGGCACGGAGGACGTCGTAGCCGAGGCCGATGCGCTCCATGGTGCCGGGGGTGAAGTTCTGCATCACGATATCGGCCTTCTCGACGAGGCGAAGGAAGAGTTCGCGGCCGGCGTCGGACTTCAGGTCGAGGCCCATGCTGCGCTTGCCCCGATTAACGGAGAAGAAGTAGGCGCTCTCGAGGCCAACGTATGGGCCAGTTGTGCGGCCGACGTCGCCGTAGGGAGGGCGCTCGATCTTGATGACGTTTGCGCCCATGTCGGTCAGGACCATGGAGGCGTAGGGGCCGGCGAGAACCCAAGTGAGGTCGAGGACGGTGATGTCGGTTAGGGGGCCTTTGCGGGTCATGGGTTCATGATGGCGAGCGGAGGGTGGGAATGCAAAGAGGGGCAGGTGTTGGCCTGCCCCTCTCTCCTGTGTTTACGGTGCTTGGCGCACTGCGGGTCGCTGCCGCAGGTGTGGTTCAGGGTGTTGGTGCACTACCCCCGCCGCCCCACCAGATCCTGCTGCCGCAGGATGACAAGGGTGCCATGGGCGTTGCTATGCACTTTAAACAAGGCTACGGGCGGGAGGGGAAGAGGTGGCGGGACATGCAGCCGGGCTTCATGGCGGGGTTTCCGTCGTCAGCGGGGGCGATCTGCACGGGTTCGCGGCCCAAGCGGTCTGCAAGGAGGGCGCTGAGGTGGTTGAGGTCGTCTTTCGCGAAGCCTTCGGAGACGCACTCGACGCGGCCGGATTCGTCGGCGAGGAAGAGGGTGGGCGTGGACGGTGGATCATAGGTGCGGGAGACGTTGAGGGTGGGGGCGTCGATGAGGACGGGGTATTGGAGGGCGAACCGGTCGGCGTAGGGCTTAGCCCGCTGTGGCGGGTCCTGGGAGACGGCCCAGAGGTGCCAGCCTTCGGGGTAGGCTTCGCGGAGGCGGTTGTAGTAGGGCATGGCGACGTCGCAGGTGGGACAACCAGAGCGGATGAAGACGACGATGCCGGGTTGGCCGTTGAGGCCGGCGGGGAGGGTGTACTCTTTGCCGTCGAGGGCGAGGAGGGTAAAGGGTGGGGCGAGGCGGCCGGTTTCGAGGGTCATGGTGTGGTTATGGTAGCAGGCTGTTGGCTGGCCAAAGCGACGTCAGCCCGTTGACGACATCACTTCGACAGGCTCAGTCGTGGGTCGGCTTCACTCGAAGGCCCTTCGACAGGCTCAGGATGAGGGGCGCCTCGCGCCTCGGCTATTCGCCGAAGGTGGTGATGATGGACTGGCGATAGCGTTCGGTTTCGGTGGGGTCGAGGAGCTGGTCGGGCGGCGAGAGGATAACGTGGTCGGCGAGTTGGGAGTATTCGGCGACTTTGCGGCGGACGTCGTCGGGGGTGCCGGCGGCGGCGAAGGTGTCGACCATGGCACCGGAGACGGCGTCGATCATGCCGGCGGTGTCGTTGCGGAGGGCGGCGGCCTGGATGGCCTGGACTTCGGCCTGGAAGGCGGCGAAGAGGGGCTCGTAGGTCTGGACGGTAGCGTAGAAGGCGATGGTGGCGGCAGCGGCGCGACGAGCCTGCGCGACGTCGGTGTCGACGGCACAGCAGACGCCGAGACAGAGGCGGAAGTCGGCTCGTTCGCGGTTGGCTTCGCGGAGGCCGCGGGAGAGGGAGGGGATGACGACCTCGCGGGTCCAGCGGAGGGAGTAGAGGGGGTGGCCGAGGAGGCCGTCGGCGACCTGAGCGGCGGTGCGGATCATGCCTTCGCGGACGCCGGCGAGGTAGATGGTGAGACGCGGGCGCACGGGCTCAAGAGGGCGGCGCC
>JANLRX010000133.1:0-6913 GCA_031362025.1 Chloroflexota bacterium | reverse complement strand
AGCGGGCGGCCGGTATGGAAGTGGAAGCCCTTTTCGGGCGTCTTGGCGACTTCCGTGTACTTGTCGCTGATCAGACAGCGCAACTCTTCGGCGTCGACGGCGGCCGGTTTCACCTCGCTCGTCACTTGCGGACTCCAATCTTCACAGGCCGGCCTTCGACCTGCCACTCCGGCCAGCCGCCCTCTAGCCGCGCGACATCGTATCCGTTCGCGCGCAGAAACTCGGCAGCTTCGTCCGCGAAAAGGCAGTACTCGCCACGGCAGTACGTGATGACCCGGCTCTCCGGCGGCAGTTCGCTGAGGCGATCCGGCAATTCGTCGATCGGGATGTTGATGGCCCCGCGAAGATGCCCGGCGTCGAACTCTTGTCTTGGCCGGACGTCGAGGAGTACAGCGCTACCCTTGATAAGGCCCTTGACCTCGTCGCGGGAGACAACATTGGCGTCCTGACGCCCCGGCAGGTTGCGGGCGATCTCCTTGAGCTCGGCCAGCCTTGATTCGGCCACTCCACGCAGGGCAAGCCACAGCTGTACAACCGCTGGATCAGACAGTCGATAAAAGGTCATGTTGCCCTGTCGCTCCGCATCCACAAGGTTCGCGGTGCGGAGGATTTGCAGGTGCTGAGACACGTTCGCCACGGACATTCCGGTCTCCTGGGCCAGGGCGTCGACGTGCCGAGGCGCCTGGGCCAAGAGGTCGACCAGCTCCAGGCGCTTTTCGTTGGCCAGCGCTTGACCGATCCGGGCGAACTGGGGGTAGATGCGGTCTTTCAGTTCACGATGAGCCATTTGCGCCCCAGTATCACCGACGGAAGAGAGCTTGTCAACTCCTCAATTAATCACTTGACAATAGGCGGAGAGGCTGGCAAGCTGACGCTATTCAAGTAATCCCTTGAAGTCTTCGAGGTAAAGGAGAGGCGAGATGGCACGGATCGTGAAATGCCCCTGCGGCCACGCGCTGACCGGCGAGGACGACGACGAACTGTTCGTTCAGGCTTCACAGCACGTCAAGGAGCACCACCCGGACTCCACGCGCAGCGAAGACGAGAGCCGGCAGCTCGTGAGTCAGATGGCCCAGGATGCGTGAGGTAGGACCGCTGGCGACGGCGCTCGACCGCCTGGATGCTCAGGGGTTCGTCAACGTCGACCGCCAAACGCTGCGCGAAGTCGAGCCGTGGCTGCGCTGGAGTCCTGTCTTCTGCACGACCTTCATGGCCCTCGGTACGACACTCGCATCACCCTGGATACTCTGGGGTCTCGGCGTAACAGCTGTGCTTGGGACGATACTTCCTAGCCACCCATTCGACTACGTCTACAACCTTGGCTTTCGGCGGCTGACGGGCACTCCGCCGCTGCCGCCCAACGGCGCGCCGCGCCGATTCGCCTGCGGGATGGCTACCATCTGGCTGGTGGCGACGGGCACCGCATTCAGCGCTGACCTGACGGCCCTCGGCTACTTGCTGGGTGGCGTACTTACGGCGGTGGCGGCACTTGTAGCGACCACGCACTTTTGCATTCCATCGTTGATCTACGGCCTGGTCTTTGGACGCCCGCAATGCACTACGAGGCAGCCATAGCGACCACTACTCCCGCCGCGAACCCGGCCGCTGCGCCAACGCTTGGCCTCGGCGCCAACTGGCGGCAGTTCGCGCTGCTCGTCACCATCAACGCCTTCGTGGGCGGGATGGTTGGAATGGAGCGCTCGGTTCTGCCGCTACTCGCCGGCGAAGAGTTCGGCATCGCCTCGAAGACGGCGGCCATCTCGTTCGTAGCGACGTTTGGCGCGGCGAAGGCGTTCGCCAACCTCTTCGCGGGACCGCTTTCGGAGAGGTATACGCGGCGGCGGCTTCTGATCGCCGGCTGGCTCCTAGCGCTCCCGGTGCCGTTCGTCTTGATGTGGGCGCCGAGCTGGGGGTGGATTATCGGAGCGAACGCGCTTCTGGGTCTGAACCAGGGCCTCGCCTGGTCGATGACGGTCAACATGAAGGTTGACCTTGTCGGACCCTCGCGGCGGGGACTCGCGCTCGGCCTCAACGAAGCGGCGGGCTACCTCTCCGTCGCTGCGGCGGCGTTCGCCACGGGCCTGATCGCGGACCGCTACGGGCTACGGCCGGAGCCGTTCTACCTTGGCGTCGTGTTCGCCGCTTTCGGGTTGGGGCTCAGCGTCCTTTTCGTGAAAGACACGAGGTCTCACGTGGTGGCGGAGACGGAACAGAGGGGGAACGAGGAGGCGACCAGCCTGGCGTCGGCGTTCGCCCAAACGAGCTGGCGCGATGGAAGGCTGTTCGGGATCAGCCAGGCGGGCTTCGTGAACAACCTGAACGACGCGCTCGCCTGGGGGGTGTTCCCGCTGTTCTTCGTGAGCCGCGGACTGTCGCTGCAGGAAGTTGGCGTTCTGGCGGCCGCCTACCCGCTGGTCTGGGGCGCGCTCCAGATGGGTACCGGTTGGCTGAGCGATACGATGGGCCGGAGTCCTCTCATCATCGGAGGTATGCTGCTGCAGGCTGTCGCGATCTCGCTCGTCGGCATCGGCGACAGCTTTGGGCCGTGGCTAATCGCAGTGGCATTGCTCGGCGTTGGTACGGCGATGGTCTACCCGGTGTTGCTGGCGGCGATCGGGGATTCCGTGCACCCAGCCTCACGCGCGACGTACCTCGGCGTGTACCGCTTCTGGCGGGATGCCGGCGCGATGATCGGCGCTTTTACCGCCGGCGTCATCGCGGATACGCTCGGATTTCAGAGTGCGATCCAGTTCGTGGCGGCGCTGACCGCGGCTTCAGGCATCGTCGCGGTACTCACGCTCAACAAGCAGAAGGTTAAGGTGGCAGCATGAAGGTGATCCCGTTTGTCCACGAAGGTCTGGGCAACAGTTCTTACCTCGTACAGATTTCGGAGCGCTCGGCAGTACTCATCGATCCCGACCGCGGTGTCGGCCGGTATCTTCGCGAGGCGGAGGCCCGGGGGCTGCGCATTGTGGAGGTTCTGGAAACACACCTCCACGCGGACTTCGTTACCGGATCGCGCGAGCTGCTCGAGTTGGTAGGCATCGAGCCTCACGCGTCGCTTGCCGGCCGCGTGAGGTTCCCGCATCGCGGAGTCGAGGGTGGGGACGCGTTCGTCCTGGAGGGTGTTGGGGTAGACGTGATCGGCTCGCCCGGCCACACGCCGGAACACGTCAGCTACACTTTGCAGGCGCCGCGTGCTGAGCCTCCGCTTCTCTTCAGCGGCGGCTCCCTGATCGTCGGTGGCGCAGCGCGGACGGACCTCGTTTCGCCAGACCTGACTGAGGAGCTCACCCGGCTGCAGTACCGTACGCTGAAGCATGCGTTTGCGGGCCTGCCCGACGAAACTGTGCTCTACCCAACGCACGGGGGCGGCTCCTTTTGCTCAGCCGGGGCGAGTAGCGAACGGACGTCGACGCTCGGCCACGAGCGCGCGTCTAACCCGCTCCTGACCTTTACTGATGAGGATGGGTTTGCCGGCTGGTTCCCCACGACCTTTCCGGGGGCGCCCGAATACTTCTTCAAGATGCGCCCGATCAACCAGGCGGGGCCACGGCTCCGGCGCGAGATCGCGGACCCGCCTCCGCTTTCGCCTGTTAATTTCAACGCGCTGATCTCGTCGGGCACGGTCGTCGACACGCGCGCCATTCACGAGTATCAGCGGTCGCACATCCCGGGCGCGCTGAGCATAGCCTTCCGGCCGTCGTTCGCGACGTGGCTGGGGTGGCTCGTAGAGATCGGAACGCCGCTGCTCTTCGTTCTCGGCGACGAACCTTTGGACCGAGTTGTTGAGGAGTCGCTCCTGGTTGGCCAGGAGAACTTCGCTGGATGGCTGGATGGCGACATGCAGGCGTGGGAGCGTGACGGTTTGCCGACGCGCAAGACCCGATCAATTGGCCCGGACGAGGTCAAGCGACTCCTTCGAGACGGCGCTGTAGCGCTCGATGTCAGGGAGCCTAGCGAGTTCGAAACAGGCCACCTTGACCACGCCATGAACCTGCCCCTCGGAAAGTTGGTAAGGTCCCGCGATGTGATTCCCGATGGAGCGCCAGTCATCGCCTACTGTGGGCATGGGGAACGCTCGACGACAGGCATTTCGTTGCTGGAGAGGAGCGGCGTCGAGGCCTGGAACCTGGAGGGCGGGTACGAGGAGTGGCGGTAATGCCGATCCTCCTCAGAGGGTGACAAATAAACTGGAGCCAACGGAGAGATTCGAGTGCCCTTTGCCGTCAGCATCAGTACGGGGGGAGTGCGCAGACCACGCTGGGCGCTGGCCTTCGTGCGAGCGAGCGCAATGGTTAACCGGCCCGTAGCGCTTCAACGGGTTCCATGCGCGCGGCGCGCAGCGCCGGATAGGTGCCGGAGACCAGCCCGGTGATGGCCCCAATGAGAGGTGCCACCAGGGGCACGAGCGGGTCGAGGACAGGCGTCCACGATTGGTATGCGGAGACGCCCACCACGACAAGAACTCCAAGACTAGCGCCCAGAATGCCGCCAAATAGTCCCATCGTGGCGCTCTCCAGTAGAAACTGGAACGCGATGTGGCGCCGCGCAGCGCCCAGGGCGCGGCGCAAGCCGATCTCTCCCGTCCGCTCGATTACCGAGACGAGCGTCACGTTCGCAATGCCGATAGCGCCGACGAGGAGGGACACGCCGCTGAGCATGAGGAAGAGCACGTTGAGATCCTTCTGGACCAGGTCGCGCGCTCGCTTTGGTTCGCTCGGCGCGGCCACCCGGAGCCCACGCACGCTATCGGGCCGCAGGGCCAACGGGATCTGCTGGGAGATCAGCTGCGTCGCACCGATCCTCGTTTCGACCACGACCAGCTCGGGGCTCCTCAACCCGAAGTCTCGCTGCGCCGTGCCTTCGGGGATGATCACCGCGCCGAGCAGCCCTGGTTGCCTGGCGACACCGTCCAGGATGCCGACCACCAGGTAGATGTCGTCGCCGATGCGCAGCGCTGGCAGCTGCTCCAGCCGGCTTATTCCGAGCTTCAAGGCAGCGGACGGGCCCAATATGGCCACGCGATCGGCACGGTCCGAATTCCCGGGGTCGAAGTAGCGACCGCTGCGTAGTTGCGCGCGCACAGCTTCGAACAACCCCGGCGAGGCCGCCTGAATCGTCAGGTTAAACTCTGTCTGGCGTGTTGGGTCGCTTATGGGGGACGTGCTCACCTGGCGGCCGACTACATCTACCGTACTCATGCTGCCCGCGGCGACGACCCCGTTGAGCCGCTCGAGTCGTTCCGGGGAGTCCCAGGGAAGGACGCTTTCCTCCGGTGTTGAGGTGTTGGAACGGCTAACTACGATTTCAGTGGCAGCCAATTCATCGAAGCGACCGACGATGCGGTTGCCAGCCGTGCGCGACAGTCCAAGCGTCGCGACCAGCGCGGCCAGACCGATGACGGTACCCAGCACTGTAAGACTCATGCGCCCCGGACGGGCAAAGAGGCCGGCCAGGGCCTCGTCGCCAAGATCGGCCGCGGACATACCCGAGGGGGCTATCGACCGCTCGTGGTCACCGCGTCGCCGAAAGAGACGGGGCCTGCCGAGGCGAGCGAATCTGCTACTACGCCAACTCATGCAGCCTCTGTCAGTCTGCCGTCAACGATGCGCACCTGGCGGTCCGCTCGCGCCGCGACATCCGCCTCGTGGGTGATCATCACTATGGTGAGGCCGCCCTTGTTCAACTCAGCGAAGAGATCGAGGACAGCGGCGGTGGTTACTGAATCGAGGTTGCCTGTGGGTTCGTCGCAGAGAAGGACGCTCGGTGAGCCCATGATCGCCCGCGCGATGGCTGCCCGTTGGCGTTCGCCGCCAGACAGCCGAGTCGGCATATAGGCCGCACGGTGCCCCAGCCCAACTCTTTCGAGCGCGGAGCGCGCGTGGCCGGCTCTTTGCCGGCGCGGGCCCTTCCGGTACACATCGCCGAGCATAACGTTCTCCAGCACCGTTCGGTATGCGACTAGATGGAAAGCCTGAAAGACGAACCCGATCTCACGGCTGCGGAGGCCCGCGCGTTGGCCGTCGTTTAACGCGCGAACGTCCGTACCGGCCAGGTGGTAGGTGCCGGAAGTCGGCACGTCCAACAGTCCGAGGACGTTAAGCAGCGTCGACTTGCCAGAGCCGGACGGGCCGGTGATCGATACCCACTCACCGGCATGGACGGCCAAGTTCACTCCAACGAGGGCGTCGAACGGCGGCTCGACGCCGAACCGGCGGCCGACGTCCCGAATCTCGATGATTGGTCGCAAGTTCACGGTGTCGCGGTCCCAGCTACGGATGTCTCTGCAGGGGCCGTTCCTCCCGCGGTGCTGTCCTGCGGCAAAGCGGACTGTTGTCCTGTGAGCTGATCGAATCCGACCACGACGAGATCCCCGGCCTTCAACTCCCCTTGTACCGGGGTGACTTCCACGTAACCCTCGGCTGATAGACCGGGATCGACGGTTACGAACTCGAGCAGGCCATTGATCTGCCGTTGAACACGAGAAGAACCGTCAGCGGAAAGCGTCACGGCGCTGACCGGAACGGCCAGCACTGCTCCACCAGTGGACTCCACCGGCACGGTCAAGCGCACTGAGGTTCCGACGAGTGATGGTGGGGCGCCGTCCACGAGCACCTCGAAGTAGACGTGGAAGCCGTCTACCCCATTCGTACCAGGCGATTCCGCGACGCGGCTGATTACCCCGGTAGCGTTGATGTTCAAATCCGGTTCGTCGATCTGGACGACCATGCCCTCTTTGGCGAGCGCGGCCTCCTCAAGCCTCAACGCGCCGTCCACAGCGACGACTGCATTGGTGACCTTCATCAGCGCTCCGCTTACGGGCGCTCCGGCGGCGACAGTGACTTCTGATACGCGAACGGGCGCACTGGCAAGGTAGATGACTTCGTCCGCAGGGACCTGGACACCCGCC
>JANLRX010000400.1:0-2842 GCA_031362025.1 Chloroflexota bacterium | reverse complement strand
CAGCTGCATCCATTCCGCGTGGCGATCTCAAGGAATGAGGTTTAGATGAGTACAAACACCGGCAGCGATCCGCTGGTCATCGCGGGAAAGACGTTCCGGTCGCGGCTGATTGTGGGTACGGGCAAGTACCGGACGATGGGCGAGATGCGGGACGCGATCGATGCCTCGGGCGCGGAGATGGTGACCGTGGCGATCCGGCGGCTGCCGCTGGACCAGCCGGACGCCGAGAACCTGATGGACCACCTGGACTGGGACCGTTATACGATCCTCCCGAACACGGCCGGGTGCAAGACAACGGAAGAGGCGCTGTTCACCTCCCGGCTGGCGCGCGAGCTGACGGGCTCCAACTGGGTGAAGCTCGAGGTGATCCCGGATCCGAAATACCTGCTGCCGGACCCGATCGCTACGCTGGAAGCGGCGCAGGCGCTGATCGCGGACGGGTTCGTCGTGCTGCCTTATATCCACGCTGACCCGGTGTTGGCGAAGCGATTGGAGGAGGCGGGATGCGCGACGGTAATGCCGCTGGGCTCGCCGATCGGCTCCGGGCGCGGCATCTTCACGCTGGAGGAGATCCAGATCATCATCGAGAACGCGGGTGTTCCAGTGGTGGTGGATGCGGGGTTGGGGGCGCCGTCGGACGCCTCGCTGGCGCTGGAGATCGGGGCGGACGCCGTGCTCGTGAACAGCGCTATCGCCCTCGCGAAGGACCCGGTGGGCATGGCGGAGGGCTTCCGGTTGGGGGTTGAGGCGGGGAGGGCGGCGTACCTAGCGGGCCGCATCCCGCGCAAGGAGTTGGCCGATCCATCGAGCCCCGTGGGCGACATGCCAACGCCTGTGGCGAGGCCGAGCTGAGATGCCACTTCCGCTTCCGACACTGATGCTGATCACGGACTGCAAGCTTGTGGGTGGAGACGATGCGCTCGTGGCGAAGGTGCGAGCGGCGGTGACGGGCGGCGTGAACGTGGTGCAGCTGCGGGAGAAGGAGATCTCCCAGATGCAGCTGGTGGTGCTGGCGACGCGACTGCGAGAAGTGATCGCAGGGCGGGCCAAGCTTATCGTGAATAGCGCGCCAGACGTGTCCGAAGCGGTGGAGGCGGACGGTGTGCATTTGCCGGAGGAGTCGCCGACCGTAGCACCGCGCATCCGGGCGGACCGGCGGATACTGGTGGGGCGCAGCGTGCACTCGGTGGAGGCGGCGCGGTTGGCGCAGGGTGAAGGAGTGGACTACGTGGTCGTCGGGCCGATTTACGAGACGGCGACGCACGAGGGGCGGGCGCCGGCAGGCGTTGGGTTGCTGTCGGACGTTGCGGCGGCGGTGTCGGTGCCGGTGATTGCGATCGGCGGAATCGCCGCGGAGCACGTGCGGGAGTTGATGATCTCGGGCGCTTCGGGGGTGGCCGTGATCTCGGCGATCCTGGGTGCGGACGATGCGGAGGCGGCGGCGCGGAAGCTCTGGGATGCGCTCAAGCAGTCGCGCGCTGTGACGGCGGGCTGATGGAGATCACCGTTAACGGCAAGCCGCGGTCGCTGGAGGGCGAGACGAACGTCATGCAGCTCCTCGCGACGCTTGAAGTGAGGCCGGAACAAGTGGCGGTGGCGATCAACGGTGAGGTGGTGCGGAAGCTGGACTGGGCGGAGACCTTTGTGCGCGCCGGCGACCTCGTCGAGATCGTGCGGGCGGTTGGTGGGGGATCGCGGTGAAGGTCGCGGTCGTCGGCGGGGGTGTGATCGGCAGCGCGATTGCGTACTACCTGCAGAAGGACGGCGCGGAGGTGGTGCTGTTGGAGCGCGGCGAGATCGGCGGCGAGGCTTCGAGCGCAGCGGCGGGGATGCTAATCGCGCCGATCGAGGACACCGGCAACGATTCGTTCGATGCGTTGCGGGAGGCGAGCCTGGTGCTGTACCCGGACGTGATCCGCGAGATACAGGAGCGGTCGGGCGTCGATGTGGAGTACAAGATGCCGGGGATGATCCGGACGGCGCACACGGAGGAGCTCGCGGAGGAGCTGCGTGAGGCGTGCCACAGGCCGGGGTTCGAGTGGGTGGAGGGCCGCGCGCTGCAGGACCTGGAACCGGGGCTGGCAACGAACGTCATTGGTGCGGCGTACTGTGCTGCGGACGCCGACCTGAACCCCGGCGCGCTGACGCGGGCGTTCGCGGGCGCGGCGGCGGCGCTGGGTGCGGACGTGCGGAAGTACACGATCGTGACGGGCTTCGAAACGACGGGCGGGAGGATCACGGAGGTCAGCACAGACGTGGGCGATGTGAAGTGCGATGCGGTGGTACTGGCGGCTGGGGCGTGGACGGAGGTCATCGGGATGCGGTTGGATGCGGGGATCGCGACGCCGCCGATGCGCGGGCAGATGATCTCGCTGCGGTCTGATGTGCCGTTGCACGCGGTGTGGGGGGAGGACGGGTACCTGGTGCCGAAGCCGGGCGGGCTGGTGTTCGCCGGGGCGACGGTGGAGAACGCAGGGTTCGACAAGACGACGACTGCGGACGCGATTGACGGACTGCGGCGAATGGCCGTGGGATTGGTGCCGGCGCTGCGGGATGCCGAGATGGTGAGCGCGTGGGCGGGGCTGCGGCCTGGTTCGGCGGACGGGTTGCCGGTGATCGGGGCGCTGCCGGGCCGGGAGAACGCGTATGTGGCGACGGGGCACTTCCGGAATGGGGTGCTGCTGGCGCCGATTACGGGGGATCTGGTGGCGGACCTGGTGCTCACTGGCCAGCGGGACGAGCGGTTGCGGGCGTTTGGGGTGGAGAGGTTCGGTTAGTTGTTCGGACCGGGGTTGGGGCGCCGACAGATCCCGGCGCTGAGGAAGTGGGCGAGAGTTGGGGG